>JASLJO010000126.1 GCA_030152505.1 Solirubrobacterales bacterium
TCTTCGAGGGCCCGGCATCGGCCACCGGCAGGACGATGCTCGTCGCCGGCCTGGTCCTCACGGTGATGATCCTGCCGATCGTCTCCGCCGTCGCCCGCGAGGTTTTCTCGCAGACGCCGCGCAAACTGCAGGAGGGGGCGCTGGCGCTGGGCGCGACGCGCTGGGAGATGATCCGCATGACCGTTCTGCCCTTCGGCAAATCCTCGATCGTCAGCGGCGCGATGCTCGGTCTCGGCCGAGCGCTGGGGGAGACGATGGCGGTGACGATCATCCTCTCCGTCTCGGGCATCGTCACCTTCAACCTGATCAGCCAGGCCAACCCCTCGACCATCGCCGCCAACATCGCCCTCAACTTCCCCGAGTCCTCGGGACTGGCCGTCAACGCCCTGATCGCATCCGGCCTCGTCCTCTTCGCCATAACCCTGGTCACCAATCTCGCGGCGCGGGCGATGGTCGCCCGCCAGAACATCCAGTAGATGCACGCTCCCGCCGAGACGCCATCGCTCTTCGCCACCCCGGTCGGGGGGTCGTTGTGGCGGCGAAAGCTGGTCAACCGGCTGATGACGGCGCTGATCGTCATCGCCTTCCTGATCGCCTTGATCCCCCTCTTCTCGCTCCTTTTCCAGGTGGTCAAACGCGGCCTGCCCGGCCTCAGCTGGGAATTCTTCACCACCTCGCCGCGCGGAGTGATCGGCGGCGGCGGCGCCGCCCACGCGATCGTCGGCACCGTGGTGATCACCGCGGCGACGGCGGTGATCTCGGTGCCGCTGGGGATCCTGGCGGCCATCTACCTGACCGAGTACGGCGGTGGCCGCCTGCGCCGCGCCCTGACCTTCTTCGTCGACGTGATGACCGGCATCCCCTCGATCGTCGCCGGTCTCTTCGCCTACGCCCTCTTCGCCATCTTCCTCGGGCCGGGAATCAAACTCGGCCTGGCGGGCGCTGTGGCGCTCTCGGTGCTGATGATCCCGATCGTGATCCGCTCCTCTGAGGAGGTGCTCAAGATCGTCCCCAACCAGCTGCGCGAAGCCTCCTACGCGCTCGGCACGCCGAAGTGGCGGACGATCGTCAAGGTCGTCCTGCCGACCGCCTTCGCCGGCCTCGTCACCGGGGTGATGATCTCGATCGCCCGGATCGTCGGCGAGACCGCGCCTCTGCTGGTGACCACCGGCGTGGTCGACTCGATCAACGCCAATCCCTTCGAAGGCCGCATGCAGAACCTCGCGGTCTACGCCTACAGCGAGTACCGGACGCCGGGCGTGATGAAACAGGCGTCCTACGACCGGGCCTGGGCGGCGGCGCTGACGCTGATCGCTATCGTGATGATCCTCAACCTCGTGGCCCGTTTCGTCTACCGTCGCTACAGAACCGAGATCCGCTGAGACCGTGGAGATAAGGAGACGACGAGCGATGCATGGAGCCCAAGGCGCGACCAGGGCCGAGGCCGAGACGCCCGAGTCGCAGATGTCCGGTTCGCAACCAATCGCTGTGCCAGAGACGACGCCCCCAGCCAAGGATCGCCGCGCGAAGACGATCGAGACCCGCGAGGTCGACCTCTTCTATGGCGACTTCCATGCCGTCGAAGGCGTCAGTGTGACGATCGAGCCGAACAAGGTCACGGCGCTGATCGGCTCCTCGGGTTGCGGCAAGACGACCTTCCTGCGCTCGCTCAACCGCATGCACGAGTTGACCGCCGGCGCCCGGGTCGAGGGCCGGATCACGCTCGACGGGCAGGACATATATGCCAAGGGCGTCGACCCGGTGCAGGTGCGGCGCTTGGTCGGCATGGTCTTCCAGTCGCCCAATCCCTTCCCGACGATGTCGGTCTACGAGAACGTCGCCGCCGGCCTGACCTTGAACGGGGGGCGGGTGAAGAAGGCCGAGAAGGACGAGATCGTCGAGCGCTCGCTGCGTGGCGCACACCTCTGGAACGAGGTCAAGGACCGTCTCGACAAGCCCGGGTCGGGTCTCTCGGGCGGCCAGCAGCAGCGCCTCTGCATCGCCCGCGCGATCGCGGTCGAGCCCGAGGTGCTCTTGATGGACGAGCCCTGTTCCGCCCTCGACCCGGTCGCCACGCTGGCGATCGAGGACCTGATCGGCGAGCTGAAGAGCCGCTACACGATCGCGATCGTCACCCACAACATGCAGCAGGCGGCGCGCGCCAGCGACATCACCGCCTTCTTCAACCTCGAGGAAACGGGCAGGCCGGGTCGCCTCGTCGAGATCGGTCCGACCGAGACGATCTTCACCAGCCCCCAAGAGCAGGCGACCGAGGACTACGTCAGCGGCCGGTTCGGCTGATGCCCGAAACCGCCCGGATCGAATATCAGGAGGAACTGGAGCGCCTCGAGGCGAGCGGTCTGGGCGGGCTGGATCTGGTCAGCGCCGCACTCGAACGCACCCTGGAGGCGATCGAGCACCAGGACGTCGAGTTGGCGCAGCTGGTGATCGCCGACGACGACCGCATCGACGGCCGCTACCTGGAGGTGCACCAGAGCCTGATCACGCTGCTTGCCACGCAGTCGCCTGTGGCGACCGACCTGCGCCTGATCTCAGCCCTGCTGCACGTGCTGAAGAACGTCGAGCGGATGGGAGACCAGTGCGTGAACATCTGCAAGATGATCCCGTTGACCGGCAACGAGCCGCCGGCCGACGAGGAGATGGTGAAGCTGATCCTCACCATGGGCCGCCAGACCCGCACCCTGATCAGCCAGTCCAAACGGGCCTTCGAGGAACGCAACGTCGAGATGGCGCAGGATCTGGTCCGCCAAGACGACGTC
The DNA here is from genome assembly GCA_030152505.1 of Solirubrobacterales bacterium. Classification (GTDB taxonomy): domain Bacteria; phylum Actinomycetota; class Thermoleophilia; order Solirubrobacterales; family 70-9; genus VRUE01. Next base: position 2,781 of record JASLJO010000126.1, read on the forward strand.
GTCGACAACCTCAACCGCGAGTGCTTCGGCCTGGCGCTGGAGATCGGCGACGATCCCGATCGGCGCGAGTGGGCGATGACGATGCTGCTGGCGGCGCGGGCGATCGAGCGGATCGCCGACAACTCGGTCGATATCGGTGAGCAGGTCGCCTTCGTGGTCACGGGACTCTTTCGGGAGTTCGAGGACGCGTCTCACCCGAATGAGTAGGGGCGCCGTGCGGGGGTGTCCCCCTGCGAAAACCCGCATAGATGCGGCCTGAAGGGTTCTTGCCGGGGAGGGCTCCAATGTTTTCTCCGGGGGACACCCCCGCACGGCGCGCGTGGCCCTGCGGTTGAGATCCGGAGCTTCTGGGAATATGCGATGTGAGTCCGGGATGCTCTGTGCCGCCATAGATATTGGGTCCAATACGACGCGATTGCTCGTGGCGGAGCCTGTGGATGGGCAGTTGAAGAAGGTGATGGAGCAGCGGGCCTATACGCGGATCAACAAGGCGATCCGAGACTCCGGCGCGATCCCGGCCGAGAAGGCTCACGAGGTGGGTGAGGTGGTCGCTACGCAGGTGCGGCTGGCGCGCGAGCTGGGGGCGGAGACAATCCGCGCGGTCGCCACCGCGGCGGTGCGGGAAGCAAGCAACGGTACCGCCGTCGCCGAGGAGATCGGCAAGGAGGCCGGTGTGCCGGTCGAGATCCTCTCCGAGGAGGAGGAGGGCAGGCTCTCGTTCATTGGTGCGACCAAGACCTTGGGGCACCCGGTCGAGGGCCGGGTCGGAGTCGTCGACGTCGGTGGCGGCTCGACCGAGATCATCCTCGGCACCGTCTCCGGCGGCGTGCAGGAGGTGCGCTCGTGGCGGGTCGGCTCAGGCGTGCTCGCCGATGAGCTGATCGCCTCCGACCCGCCCTCGGCGGCGGAGATCCGCAAGATCCGCGACCGGATAGAGGACCTCTTTGCCGGCGTCGAGGTCGATCAGCCCGCGCAGGCGGTCGCGGTCGGCGGCAGCGCCACCTCGCTGCGCCGCCTCGTCGGTGCCGTGCTCGAGTACGAGACCCTGGAGCGGGGGGTGCGCGTGCTCTGCGGCGATCCGGCCGTCGAGGTGGCTCGCCGCTTCGAGCTCGATCCGGAACGGGTGCGCATCCTCGCCACCGGTGTGCTGCTGCTGGAGAAGCTCTCCGAGCTGCTCGGTCAGCCGCTGCAGATCGGCAAGGGCGGCCTGCGCGAGGGCGTCGTCCTCGACATGCTCAACGGCAACGCCAACGGCTCTTCGCCCGTGCGCCTCGCCGCCTAGTCGCCGATCCCGGTAGGGGTTCCACTTAACTTTTTCTGAAGACAGCTGTTGGCTGTCCACTGGGGTCGCCGCAGAAAAAGTACAAGACGTTCCACCCCTACCGGGATCGGCGGTCAGTGTTTAGCCTGAGCGCGTGGCACGAGCGCGCGACATCCCCGGGTTCGATTGCGAGGAGTCGTTCTCAGCTTCGGCGGCGCAGGTGATCGAAGTGCGGGCCGCCGAGGTCTTTGCTCATTCCGACGGCGTTCTCAATATGGACGACATCGAGCCCCTGCACGACATGCGGGTGGCGACGCGGCGTCTGCGGGCGGCGCTCGAGGTCTTCGACTCCTGCTTTCCGCGCAAGCGCCACCGCAAGGCGCTGAAGCGGGTCAAGAAATTGGCCGACGCGCTCGGCGAGCGCCGCGACCGCGACGTCGCGATCGAGTCTCTCGAGGGAATGCTGGACGGAACGCCGGAGGCCGATCGACCAGGAATCGAAGCGCTGATCGGGCGGCTGCGCGAAGAGCAGAGACAGGCGAACGACGACCTGCGCCCCCACCTCGCCGGCAAGCGGCTGAAGAAGCTGCGGCGACGCCTGCGCAAGCTGGTCAAGGCGGCGAAGACGTGAAGGCGCGGCAGGTCGAAGGCCTCGATCCGGCGGCGCCGTTGCGACCCAACGCGGTGCGGGTCGTCCGGGTAAGGCTGGACGAGCTGCGCTCCTTTGCCCCGGTCGCGCTCGAGTCGTCGGCCTCGAAGACCCAGCACGACATGCGGATCGCCGCCAAGCGTCTGCGCTACGTGCTGGAGATCGTCGGCCCCTGCTTCGGACCCGAGGCGGAGGCGGCACGCGACGCCGCCAAGCGTCTGCAGAGCGTGCTCGGTGAGATCCACGATTGCGATGTGATGCTGCCGCGTGTCTGGGGGATCGAATCGCTGCGCGGCCTTCTGCGCAACCGCCGCGAGCAGCTCTTCCGCGAATTCGTCGACCTCTGGCGCGAAGCAGCCGACAGCGGCACCTGGGCCGGGCTGGAGCGTTCACTGGATCGTCACACGTTTCCCCTGCAAAGCGGCAACTCTGGAGGTGAACAGAAGATCGAATAGAGAGGAAGGCACCGATGACCTCCCGTGTGGACATGCACTGTCACTCGACCGCTTCGCAGCTCTCCCGGCTCGGCGTCCAGCGCTCGCTCGGACTGCCCGAGTGCGCGACCCCTCCCGAGGAGGTCTACGAGCTGGCCAGGCGGCGGGGGATGGACTTCGTCACGATCACCGACCACGACACGATCGACGGTTGCCTCGAGCTGGCCGACCGTCCCGACTGCTTCGTCTCCGAGGAGCTGACCGCCCGCTTCGCCGGCGAGCCCCAGGCGGTTCACGTCCTCTGTTACGGGATCACTCCCGGAGACCATGAGTGGCTGCAGGCACACGCCGGCGATCTGGAGGCCTGCGCCGCATACCTTCACGAGGGCGAGATCGCCTGCGCCCTGGCGCACCCCTTCTACAACGTCGCGGCACCGCTCACCGCCCGCCATCGGCGTCGCCTCGCCGAGCTCTTCCCGATCTGGGAGGTGCGCAACGGCTCGCGCGCGACGGAGCTCAACATGCCCGCCGTCGTCTACGTCGACACGCACGGCAGCACAGGGATCGGCGGTTCGGACGACCACGCCGGCGTGGACATCGGCCGCACCTTCACCGAGGTGCCGGCCGCATTCACGCCGGAAGAGTTTCTGACTCGGCTGCGCCAAGGCGAAGCCGAGGCCGCGGGCGAGCAGGGCAGCGCGGCGAAGTGGGCACATGCCGCGATGGCGCTGGCGACCCGCGCCCTGACCATGCCCGACGAGACGTGCCGGTGGAGAGAGGTCCATATGGCCCTCTCT
>JASLJO010000155.1 GCA_030152505.1 Solirubrobacterales bacterium
CAAGAGGTTATTGGACGACTACAACTCCGGCGCCCGGGCGCCGACGATCCAGGTCGAGGCGGGGGCGAACACGCCGTCTGGGCCCTCGAACTCGGCGAGCGCCTCACGCAGACTGGCGGCGATCTTCGGCCGGATTTCGTCGATGCGGTCTTCCCAAAGCCTCAACACCTCGCCAGCGGGACCCAGCGACATGTTGAACTCGACCGCGTGATCGAGATCGTTGCCGATCTTGAGCGGCAGGTCGCTGCGCCGCAGCGAGATCTCCTCGAAGCCGGCGATCCTGAGCTGCCCGCTGACCGTATCGGCATTGGCCATCGAAAACGGTCCCGGCCCGCAGGTCGGCTCATCGGTCTCCTCGGGATGCTCCAGGTACTCCTCGACGACGAGCTCCGCCCGACGCACCCATGGGTTGTCTTCCTTGCGGCGCCAGACGACGGCGCAGAGCCGCCCTCCGGGGACAAGGGCCTCGCGCACGTTGCGAAGCGCCTGCACCGGATTGGCGAAGAACATGATCCCCATGCGCGAGAAGGCGTAGTCGTAGCTCTGCTCGAACTCCGCCACCTGGACGTCGACGGTCTCAAAGCGGACGTTCTCGACGCCGGCTTCCTCTGCCTCCTTGCGCGCCGCCGCGACGAACGGCTCCGCGACGTCGACGCCGAGCACCTCACCGGTCGGGCCGACCGCGGCTGCGATCTGTTGGGTCGTATCGCCGAACCCACAGCCGAGGTCGAGCGCCCGATCGCCACTCTGAGGCGGGTGAGCCGCCAACGCCGCGTCCCCGTGTGCGCCCAACCCGGCGGTGGCCAGATCGCGGAACCGCACGAAGCAGTCGAACAGCGACCCGCTCCAGGCTTCAGCCGCCTCCCGGTTGGTTGGGGCGATCTGCTCCATCGCGCACATGGTACGCCCGCCAAGCGCCCTCGCGGTCTTCGAACGGCCGCCAGCTGCGAATCCTCTGGCCGTGCAGCTCGAAGAGCCAAGCCATCTCGTCCTCCCCCGCGGCTGAGCCGTCCTCATGCCAATGCCACAGCCGCCTGATCAGAGCCAGGGCCCGCTCCCCATCCTCGTAGAGCTCCTCCACCTCAATCGTCTGCTGCACGCCCCCGGGGGGCCGGGTGGCCCACATCCGCGCCGCGTCACGGCCCTTCCGCAGGCCCTTCATCGAATGCAGCTCCACCTCGGGATCGAGCACAGCGACAAACGAGTCGAGATCCCGCTCGTTGAAGCTGCGAACGAACTCTCGAACAGGGTCGTGGGTCACTTGGCGCCGGCTAGGCTCCGTGGCACTTCTTGTACTTCTTACCGGAACCGCAGGGGCAGGGGTCGTTGCGACCGACCTTTTCGCTCTCTTCCTTGACGAAGGTCTCGATCGGGGCCGGCGCGACGCCGTTGCCGCCGCCGTTCGGCCGCGCGGTGCCTTCGGTCACGCTGGCCGCGCCGGCGGCGACCTCCTGCAACGCCGTGCGCTGCCCTTCCGGCGTACCGCCCGAGTAGTCGAGCGCCGTCGGCGCGCCACCACCGCCGCCGAAGGTGCCTTCCATCTGGGAGAGATCGAATTCGAACTCGGCTTTGAAGATGGACTTGCTGAATTCCTCCCAGATCGAGTACATCAACTCCTCGAACATGGAGAAGCCCTCGTTTTTGTAGGCGACGAGGGGGTCGATCTGCGCGAAGCCACGCAGATGGATGCCTTCGCGCAGGTAGTCCATGTCATAGAGGTGCTCGCGCCAGCGGTTGTCGATCACCTGCAACAGGATCCAACGCTCCATATGGCGCAACTGCTCCTCGCCGCGTTCCTGTTCCCGGGCGTCATAGGCACGCATCGCGTCTTCGTCGAGCTCGTCCTTGAGCTTCTCGCGGTCAACCGTCTCCGGCGAGAGTGAGCCGACCTCGACGCCCACATCCCAGATCTGCCCCAGCTGCTGCCCCAGCCCGGCCAGGTCCCACTCCTCCAGGTCATCGCCGGGCGTGTACCCGTCGACCAGCCGCTCGATCACGCCCTCGAGCTCGTCGTGGGCGATGTCGGACATGTCGCGGCCCTCGAGAATCTCGCGGCGATATTTGTAGACGACGCGACGCTGCTCGTTCATCACGTCGTCGTACTCGAGCACGCGTTTGCGGATCAGGAAGTTCTGCTCCTCGACCTTCTTCTGCGCGCTCTCGACCGCTTTGGTCACCAATTTCGCCTCGACCGCAACCTCCGCCCCCTCCTCGTCGGTCGGGCCGAGACGATCGAGGACGTTGAATATGCGGTCGCCGCCGAAGAGGCGCAACACGTCGTCTTCGGCGGAGAGGAAGAAGCGGGTCTCACCGGGATCGCCCTGGCGGCCTGAGCGACCGCGCAGCTGGTTGTCGATACGGCGCGATTCGTGTCGCTCGGTGCCGCAGATATAGAGACCGCCGAGCTCGCGCACCTCTTCGGCCTCCGCCTTGCACTGGGGCTCCAGCTCCGCGATCTTCTCCTTCAGCGCGTCCTCGTAGCCCTCATCGCCAGGGTCGAGGCCCTGCTTCTTCAGCTCTTTGTGCGCCATGTGCTCGGGGTCGCCGCCGAGCTTGATGTCGACGCCGCGGCCGGCCATATTGGTGGCGA
>JASLJO010000214.1 GCA_030152505.1 Solirubrobacterales bacterium
CGCCGCGCTGCCCTACGACGCCGCGGCGCTGGCCGAGGCGGTCAGCGGCGAGGAGGTCGAGTACGCCGTGCGGCTGCCGGGCGAGGGGGCGGAGGCCGAGGTCTTCTTCTCCGACCTCTCGCACGACTACGTGACCATCAACGCGGAGTACACGACGTGAGGCCAAGTGCGTGACGTAGGCACCCTCCTCGAGGCGCTGCCGTACATCCGCGAGTTCCACGGCAAGACGGTGGTGATCAAGTACGGCGGCGCGGCGATGATCGACGAGAGCCTGCGCCAGGACTTCGCCGCCGACGTCGTCCTGCTCAAGTACGTCGGCCTCAACCCGGTGATCGTCCACGGTGGAGGGCCCGAGATCACGCAGTACATGGAGCGGCTCGGGCTCGAGGTGCGCTTCCACGAGGGCCTGCGCGTGTCCGACGCGGAGACGGTCGAGGTCGCCCGCATGGTCCTGCTCGGCAAGCTCAACTCCGACATCGTCCAGCGACTCAATCGCCATGGCCAGCCGGCGGTCGGTCTCTCCGGCCAGGACGGCACCCTGTTCGAGGTCGCCCCGGTCCCCAACGCCGAGCAGGTCGGCTTTGTGGGCTCGATCGAGCGGGTCGACGTCGACGTCCTCAACCACATCGCCGCGGACTACATCCCGGTCGTCGCCTCCTCGGCCTCCGACCGCGAGGGCAATCCCTACAACGTCAATGCCGATGAGGCCGCCGGCAAGGTCGCGGCCGCCCTCGGCGCCTACAAGGCGGTCTTCCTCACCGACGTCGTCGGCTGGCTGGGCGATCCGGCCGACGAAGGATCGCTGATCTCACGCGCCTCGGTCGGCGAGGTCGAGAAGCAGCTGGAGGCGATCGAGGGGGGAATGCGCCCCAAGCTGGCCGCCTGCGTCGACGCGATCCGCGGCGGCGCCCAGTCGGCCCACATCGTCGACGGACGCAAGCCGCACAGTCTCCTGCTGGAGCTCTTCACCGACGCCGGCATCGGCACGATGGTGACGCCATGACGGCTACCTTCGCCGAGCTCCAGGAGTTGGAGCAGCGCTACCTGATGCAGACCTACAGGCGGGCGCCGGTCGAGTTCGTCCGCGGCGAGGGTGCGCTGCTCTGGGACGCGGAGGGCAAGGAGTACCTCGACTTCCTCGCCGGCATCTCGGTCTGCTCGGTTGGGCACTGCCATCCCGCGGTGGTCGCGGCGGTGCGCGAGCAGGCAGGCAGGTTGATGCACGTCTCCAATCTCTTCTACACCGAGCCGATGGTGCGGCTCGCCGAGCGGCTTTCGCGCTCGAGCCTGGGGGGGAGGGTCTTCCTCACCAACTCCGGCACCGAGGCCACCGAGTGCGCGATCAAGCTCGCTCGCAAGAAAGCGCACCTGCGGGGCGTTGAGAGTCCCGAGATCGTCAGCTTCGAACGAGACTTCCATGGACGGACCTATGGTGCTTTGGCGGCAACCCCGAAACTGGCAGAGAACAGGGCGTTGGGACCGATGCTCTCGGGCTTTCACTCGGTGCCGTTCGACGACGCGGGTGCGCTGCGCGACGCGATCCACGGGGACACGGCGGCGGTCATGATCGAGCCGATCCAGGGTGAGTCAGGCGTCTACCCACTCGCCGACGAAACTCTGCTCGCCGCCCGTGAGGCCTGCGACGAAGCCGGCGCGCTCCTGATCCTCGACGAGATCCAGACCGGCATGGGGCGGACCGGATCGCTCTGGGCATATGAGCAGACGCCGGTGAAGCCCGACCTGCTGACCAGTGCCAAGGCCCTCGGCGGCGGTTTGCCGATCGGCGCATGCGTCGCCACCGAGGCCCTCGCCGGGGTGCTCGAGCCCGGCGATCACGGTTCGACCTTCGCGGGCGGGGCCGTGGTCTCCGCGGCGGCGCTCGCGGTGCTCGAGCTGGTTGACGACCCGGCGCTGCTGCGCCGGGTGCGCGAGCTCGGCGGCGGTCTGCGCGATGCCCTGCTGGCGCTCGACGGCGTGCGGGAGGTGCGCGGTCGGGGGCTGATGCTGGGCATCGGCCTCGCCGACGGGATCGACGCCGCGGCCGTCGGCGCCGACCTGCTCGAGCGTGGCCTGATCGTCAACGTGCCTGAGCCCGGGACGCTCCGGCTCCTGCCGCCACTGACGGTCGATTCAACCCAAATCGAGCGGGCCGTTGCGCTGATCTCGGAATCGCTCCTAAGCTTCTCCACGAGATGAGCGCGGAGAAGCTCCCACCACACGATCGACCGCCCTCTTCAGCGGCGGACGCCGCGGCGCGGCTGGCGACGATCGTCGATGCCGCCGAGCGCGCGGCAGCCGGCGTCATCGACGACGCCGAGGCGCAGGCACAGAGTTACCTCGACGAGGCGCGCGGCCGCGCCGACCGCATCGTCGCCGAACGCTTGCGCGAGCTGGCCGACGAGCTCGACCCACCTGGCTCAGGAGGTCGGGTCACCGGGCACCTGAAGCCGGTCGGGGCCGCCACCGAGGAGGACGTCGACCATGGGGCCCCGGAGCCATTGGCGCCACGACGCAGCGGTTCGGCCGGCGCACGCCTGCTGGCCACCCAGATGGCGGTCTCCGGCGCCGATCGCAGGGAGATCGAGGCGCGCCTGCGCAACGGCTTCGACATCGAAGACACGAGCGAGATCCTCGACGCAATCCTCGGCCCGGAAGGGTAGCCCGGCTCCCTGCAAACCCAGTGCGGTCGTAGGATCCAGCGACCATGCACGACGACCCGACCCGGATGATGGGACAGCCGGAGCAGCCCGATGGGGGAAAGCCGCACGGCAATATGCGCCTGCTGGTCGCGGGCCTTATCGCCGTGATCGTCGGCCTGGTCGTGGCGATCGTCGTCATTGCCTCCGACAACGGCGGCGACAGCGGTACGGACAGCTCGCCGATCTCCAGCGAAACGACGCCCCCGGAAACCACGACGGCCGAATCGACGCAGACGACGACTGAATCCACCTCCACCGAACCGTCGACGAGCGAAGAGACCACGCCCGAAACCACGGCTGAACCCACCACCGCGCCCGAAGAAGAAGAAGGAGGAGAAGGCGACAGCGGCGGGCTCCCGGCGCCCTAGCGATGGCCGATTTCGCTCCCGAGCAGGTCCGCACCGCGAGCTACGAGGCCGACCCCGCCGAGGTGCGGCGGGTGCTGCTGCTCTACTCGGGTGGTCTCGACACCAGCGTGATGCTGAAGTGGATCCAGGACCGCTACGGCGCGGAGGTCGTCTGCCTGACGGTCAACCTCGGCCAGCCGGGCGAGGACTACGCCGTGATCGAGGACAAGGCGAAGCGGTTGGGTGCGCTCGAGTGCCACGTCGTCGACGCGCGCGAGCGCTTCGCCGCCGACTTCGTCGTGCCGGCGATCAAGGCCAACGCGCTCTACGGCGGCGGCTATCCGCTGTTCACCGCCCTGGGCCGTCCCCTGATCGCCGAGCTGGCGGTTGAGTACGCGCGCCGCAGCGGCTGCGACACGATCGCCCACGGCTGCACCGGCAAGGGCAACGACCAGGTGAGGATCGAGGCGACGGTGGCGACGCTGGCGCCGGAGCTGAAGACGATCGCCCCGGTGCGCTCCTGGCAAATGGGCCGTGAGGAGGAGATCGCCTATGCGCGCGAGCACGGCATCCCGGTCAAGGGCGGTACCGAGGCGGCGCCTTATTCGATCGACGACAACCTCTGGGGGCGTTCCTCGGAGGGGCGCTGGATCGAGGATCTCGAGCACGCGCCGGAGGACGACGTCTTCCAGCTCGTCACCAGGCCGGAGCTGGCCCCCGACGAGGGCGAGACGGTGACGGTCGAGTTCGAGGCCGGAGTGCCCGTCGCCTTCAACGGCGAGCGGCTTCCCCTCGTCGAGCTGCTCGAAGCGGTCGCCGAAGCGGGTTGCCGCCACGGGGTCGGCATCGTCGACCACATCGAGGACCGCATCGTCGGCCTCAAGGTGCGCGACATCTACGAGGTGCCGGCGGCGGCGATACTGCTGCCCGCGCATCAGGAGCTGGAGAAGCTGGTCGGCACGATCCACCAGAACCAGCTCAAGCCGGGGCTCGACCAGAAGTGGGGCTACCTCGTCTACGCCGGCCTGTGGTGGGAGCCGCTGCGAGCCGATCTGGATGCATACATGGATGCAGTCAACGCCCAGGTGAGCGGGACGATCGGCCTGCGCCTGTACAAAGGGAGCGTGCGAGTCGTCACCCGCTCCTCGCCCAATGCCGTCTACGACGCCGACCTGGCCTCCTTCGCCGAGTCCGGCGGCCTCTTCTCGCAGACCGCCTCGCCGGGCTTCATCGAGCTCTGGTCGCTGCAGTCGCGCATGGCGCACCAGATCCGCCGGCGGGACGAGGAGGGGGACTGATGTACGACAAGGTCGGCAAAGCCGCGCTGCGCTTCGCGTTCGCCTACCTCCGCCGCCGCTACCGGCGCGAGATCCGCATCGGCATCGGCGCCGGGGCGCTGGCGATCGGAGTTGCGATCTACCTCGCTACCCGCGAAGTACCCGAGGGCTGAGGTGGGTTCATGCGCTGGAAGCCCGCAGTCGCGCTCTGTGCCCTGGTCCTGCTCGCGGTCGGCTCCGCCCGAGCCGCGGACATCGGCGCGCTGCGCGACAGGGTGGGCGGAGCACGCGAAGAAGCGGCCTCGCTGGGATCGCAGATCCGCGCCACGCAGGAACGCCTCGCGGCGACTGAAGCCGAAGCGCAGGCCGCGAGCGCGCGGGAGCGTCGCCTCAACGACCTGCTCGCCCACGGCCGCGAACGGGCATCCCGGCTGGCGGCGAAGGTCGCGCGCGCCGAACGCCATCTCGTGGCCGAGCGGGCGCGCCTGCGCCGGGCCCGCCGAGCATTGGCCGCACGGCTGGTGGCGATCTACGAGAGTGGCTCGCCGAGCACGGCGAGCATCGTGCTCGGCTCTGGCGACCTCACCGAGCTCGAGGTGCGCAGCGAATATCTGCGGCGGATCGAGGACTCCGACACCGCGCTGGCGGCTCGGGTGGAGCAGGTGCGCAACCAGGTGCGCCGCGAGCTGGACCTGGTTGCGGCGCTGAAGGCGCGCGTCGACGCCTACAACGAGGAACTGGCCGACGCTCGCTCGGAAATCGCCGCGGTGAGGGCGCGGGCGCAGGAAACGGCAGTACGACTCGATTCGCTCTCCGCCGAACGATCCTCGGCGCTGGCCGAGCTCAAATCGCGCATCGGCCAGTGGGTGAAGGAGATCGAGGCCGCCGAAGCGGCCAGCCGCGCCGCGGCCGAAGAAACGGTCGGCCGCTGGCTGGGCGGCCCTTACTCGATCCCGACCTACATCGTGATGTGCGAGTCGGGCGGCAACTACGGTGCCGTCAACCCCGGCAGCGGCGCCGGCGGCGCCTACCAGATCCTGCCCTCGACCTGGGGGCTGTACGGCGGCCGGGGCGCCCCGCAGGATGCGCCGAAGGCCGAACAGGACCGCATCGCCGCCGAAATCTGGGCTGACTCGGGCGGCAGCGCCTGGGTCTGCGCCGGCTGAAGTCGATCGGAGCGTTTCGAGTCGAACCCGTGCGAAACATTTTGCATTCGGCGCAACAGCCGCGCGCCGCGACCGCCTAGCGTGGCATCATGCAGACAATGGAACTCAGTCATACCGATAAGCGCCTCGACGGCCTCGACCGCAAGGTCGACGGGACGAACCGCAGGATTGACGACCTGAGCCGAGAGATGCACGCCGAATTCCGAGCCGCCCGGAGCGAAATGAACACACGATTCGACTCGCTTGAGAATCGGATGTTGGTGGCGACGAGGACGATGCAGGCAACGGTGATTGGCGGCTTCTTTACTGTCTTCGCCACACTGATCGCCACGCAGCTTTAGATCGGGGGCAGGGGAGGGAGATCCGCCGTCGAAGCGGGTCCCCATGTTCGTGCGCAAGAAGCGCGCCGCGGCCGTGCGCCGCGGGCCCAAGGGCAAGGCCAAGGCGAAACCGCGGCTGCCGCGTCCGCATCTGCCGGAAGGCCTGCAGCAGCGTCATCTCGACCTGCTGGGGCTCTTCCTGATCGCAGCCGGCGTCTATCTCTGCTTCGTGCTCTTCTTCGGCTGGGACGGGGGCAAGGTCGGCTACGGGCTCGAAACCGGGCTCGAATACCTCTTCGGCAAGGTCGGTGCGCGGATCGCAACCGTGTTGATGCTCGCCGTCGGCACGATGCTCGTCACCGGTACCTCGGTCTCGACCGTCTTCCGCGGCCTCGGACGCGGCGTCCGCCACACCTTCGTCGGCGGCCGCGACATCGCCCAGACGGCGATCCGCCACCGCGAGGACCGCCGCGGCGAAAAGTCCTCCGCCTTCGAGACCAAGGCCGCCCCCACCGACGTGATGAGCACCTACCCCGAGGACGACGAGGAGTTCGAGCCGACCGTTGCCATCGCCGAGCCGGCCGAAGAGCCGCGTGAGCCCGAGCCGGCCACTCACGAGTTCCCTGAGCTCGCCGAAAAACCCGACCCGGAGATTGAGCCCGAGCCGGATGACCCTGGGGACGAGCAGCCCGCCCTCACGCCGATGGGCAACAAGCGGGGCGTCACCGAATCCGAGCAGATCGACTACCGGCCGCCGCCGGCCAAGGTGCTCGAAAAAGGCAAAGGCGACACGGGCCCCGATCCGCGCGACCACGAAGTGATCGGCCGCAAGCTGGTCGAGACGCTCGGCCACTTCGGCGTCGAGGCCAAGATCGTCGGCATCGTCAGCGGCCCGCACGTCTCCCG
>JASLJO010000230.1 GCA_030152505.1 Solirubrobacterales bacterium
GTCCTGAGTCTGCCAATCACTCGTCTTCCGCTGCGGGCCGCCGTCGCGCCCGCTTGCGCTCCCCCGCGCGGCGCTTGCTCTCGAGCCGCCGTTGCCGGGCGGCGCGGCTCGGCTTGGTCGGCCGGCGGCGGCGGGGTACGACCAATGCGGCCGCGATCTTCGCAGCCAGGCGCTCGAGTGCCAGCTCGCGGTTTCGCGCCTGCCCACGCGTCTCCTGGGCGACCGCGCTGATCACCGGTCCGCTGCGCTGCAGCAACCGCGCCCGCTGCGACTCGTCGAGTGCTGCCGACGCGCGCACGTCGAAGACCGCTTCGACCCGCGAGGCGGTCACGTTCGCGTGCTGCCCACCGGGGCCCGAGGAGCGGCTGGCGCGCAGCTCGATCTCCGCCATCGGGATCGACAGCCGCGCGTCGACTCTCAGCTCGTCTGCCACGGACCCCACCGTAGCGGCGGTGAACGCCTCAGGCGAGGGCGTCGATCTTTGCCGCCAGCTCGAAGTCGGCCGCGGTGACGCCGCCGTCGGAGTGGGTTGAGAGAGATACGGTGACGGTGTCCCAGGAGATCTCCAGGTCGGGATGGTGGTTCATCTCCTCGGCCGGCCCGACCAGGCTGCGGACGAAGTTGACCGAGCCGACGAAATCACCGCGCTGGAAGGTCTTGGTGATCGCCGAGCCGTTGCGCTCCCAGCCGGGATGCTCCGATAGCCTCGCTTCGATCTCCGAATCGCCCAGGGGAGCCATCGCCCCCTATGCTGCCACAAAATCGGACCGTTCAACTATGAGTGACGAGATTCCCACTCTCTGGCAGATCCCGATCTCGCACTACAGCGAGAAGATCCGCTGGGCGCTCGCCTGGAAGGGCGTCGAGCACCGTCGTCGTTCCCCCGTTCCCGGCAGCCACATGGCCGTCGCCCTCTGGCTCACCCGCGGCGCCCAATACACCTTCCCCGTGCTGCGCCTCGACGGGCGTAACGTCGGCGACTCGACCGCGATCGTCGCCGCGCTGGAGGAGCGCTTTCCCGACCCGCCCCTGTATCCGGCCGACATCGCGGATCGCCGCCGCGCGCTCGAGCTGGAGGACTACTTCGACGAGGAGCTGGGGCCGGCGATCCGCCAACTCGTCTGGCACGAACTGGGCAGGGACAGGCGCAGCTTCGCCTCGGTGCTCGAGCGCACGTCTCCGCCGCCGTTGGCCCGCTTCAGCGCCGCCGCCGTGGGCTACGGCCGGGTCTTCACCGGCCTGCGCTTCAAGGCGCGTGACCCCGGGCTGGCCGAGCGCTCCCGCGCCAAGGTGCTCGCGGCCTTCGACCGGCTGGAAGCGGAGCTCGATGCCGCCGCGGGCGATTATCTGGTCGGCGGCGCCTTCACGGTCGCCGATCTCACCGCCGCCTCGCTCTTCTATCCGCTTGCCCGCCCGGAAGGCGCGCCCCTTCCCCCCGACCAGCGGATGCCGGAGGGCTTCGAACGGTTTCGCGCGCCGCTGCGGGAGCGTCACGGCCTGCGGTGGGTGAGGGAGATGTTCCGCCGCCACCGCGAGCCGGCCAGGATCGCCGCCGCCGGGTAACTCCGCTTCAGCCGCCGATCGGCGCGCGCGGATTGGCGCCGTAGAACATGAACGTCCCCAGCATGCCGATGATGTGCACCATGATGATGTTGACGACCATCGATTTGGCGGTCGCCGTCCCCACCCCCACCGGCCCACCCGACGCCGTGTAGCCGTAGTAGCAACCGACCAGCACGATCACGGTGGTCATCACCATCCCCTTCGCCAGGCTGAAGAGGACGTCGACGAAGTCTTGGTAGGTCCAGAAGATCAGCAGGTAGCCGCCCGAAGAGACGTCGCCGACTTGATCGACCACCGCCAGATAGCTGGCGAAGTAAGCGACCCCCACTCCGACCAGATAGAGGAACGGGATAGCGATCCAGGCGCCGAGCAGGCGGGTGGCGGCCAGGAAGGTGACCGGCTGGATGCCCATCACCTCGAGCGCGTCGATCTCGTCGGAGATACGCATCGCGCCGAGCTCGGCGACGATCCCGGTCCCAACCTTGGCCGAGAGGATGTAGCCGAACGCATAGGGAAGCCCCTCGCGCAGGTCGCAGTAGGCGGAGAACAGGCCGGAGAGTGAAGGAGCGCCGATCGAGCGGTTGAAGTAGGCGCCGATCACGCCGCACTGCAGGCCGAGGATGAAGACGAAGGCCCAGATGACCAGGGCCGAGCCAAGGATCAGGATCCCCGCCTGGCGCAGGCTCTCGCCGAAGTAGCGCAACACCCGGCCCGAGTAGACGAGGCCGGCGACACGCACGCCGAAGCGGGCGATCTCACCGAAGGCGTCGATCCAGCCGCGCGGGACGTCGAGCCAGCCGATCATCTACCTGATCGCCTGCAGTTCCGGGTTGGTGGCGAGCAGAACGGTGGTGAAGACGTAGAGGAAGGCGAAGACGCCCATGAAGGCGATCACCACCGCCTGGTTGACCGCCCGGCCGACGCCAGCCGGACCGCCCGAGGCGGTCATCCCCTTGTAGCAGCAGACGACGGCGATGATCGCGCCGAACATCGAGCACATCGAGACCGACGCGGCCAGGTCGGTGATCAGCGCATTTGCGAACAGGGTGGCGAAGAAGCCGCCGAGCGGCTGGTGATAGAGCAGCTCGGCGGCGATGCCGGCGCTCATGCCGAAGACGACGGCGAAGATGTCGAGCAGGCCGGTGATCACCATCAGCGCCAGGAAGCGCGGCACGACCAGGTTCTTGATCGGGTCGACGCCGAGCACCTGCAGGGCGTCGAGCTCCTCGCGGATCTTGCGGGCGCCGAGGTCGGCGGTGATCGCCGTGCCGGCGACCCCGGCGACGACCGCGGCGGTGACAATCGGGCCGATGAAACGGACGGCGGTGACGACGAAGAAGCCGCCCAGCCGATCGAGGTTGCCGACCAGCGAGAGGATCCCCGCCGCCTGCAGGCCCGGCGCCCCCAGGCAGAGGGCAAAGGTCGAGATCGTCATCGGGAACCAGGAGAGCTTGAGCACGAAGAGGAACTGGCCGACCAGCTCCTCGCCGTAGGGGTACGGCGGCCTCACGGCGGCGACGATCGTCCGCGCGGTGAGGATCATCATGCTCCCCGTCTGCTCGAAGAACGAGCGAATCGGGAAGATCGCCCGCGCTACAACCTGTGCTGCCACCAGCTCATCGCCCGCTCGAGGGGACTGGCGTCCTGCGTCCTTTCACGCGCCGCCCGGCGCGCCCGCTGCTCGGCCGCGCGCTGCGCGACTGAGAGCTGGGCGATCAGCGTGTCGCGCGTCTGCTCCAGCTCTTCAACCCCGGCGACGTGGCCGGTGGCGCGGCGCGGCGCGGTCGGCAGGTCGCGCGGCAGGTCGGCAGGGTAAGTGGCGAGCTCAG
Source organism: Solirubrobacterales bacterium (assembly GCA_030152505.1). Classification (GTDB taxonomy): domain Bacteria; phylum Actinomycetota; class Thermoleophilia; order Solirubrobacterales; family 70-9; genus VRUE01. The sequence goes on from JASLJO010000230.1 coordinate 3,393, forward strand.
CCTCGAGACGACCGATCTGGCGGCGCAACTCCCGGCGCACCTCGATCGCCTCGCTCTCCTCGGCGAGGTCGGGAAGGTCCACCGTCTCCGGGGAAACATCCGCAGGCGCCCCCGGCATACTGGCGCAGGCCGACGCGACGACGGCCAGGTCGCGTGGGCTGAGGCCCGCCTCTCGGGCCCGCTGCAGAGCGTCGGTGGCGATCTCCTCCAGCTGTGCGGCGGCCTCGATCCCCTCGGCGACGAAGGTGCCCTGGCCATGGCGGCTGACGACGAGGCCCTCCTGCTCGAGCCCGGCGTAGACGGCACGCACCGTGTTGACGTTGACCCCGGCCCACTCGGCGAGGCGGCGGAAGCTCGGCAACCTCTCGCCCGCGGCGAGCCGGCCGGTGGCGATCAGCGCCCGTAGGCGCCAGGTCAGCTGCAGGCCGACCGGCAGCTCGTCGCCGGGATCGATAGAAAAAGGGTTCTGCTCATACGCGGGCTGCTGTGCCATTTGCATAGCACAGTAGAGCAGAGAGATGTATCAGTCAACTGGCACAGCGATGAAATCCCCGCAGCGACTCGAAGAGCCGTGGCCTGAACACGCCGCAGAGACCGCTGGTCCAGCGACCTCCGCTCCGGACGAGCATCAGGCCGTACCGCCGGCCGGTTCGCCGCGGCAATCCGCAGGCCGCCGATTGGCTGGCGCTCCGAACCGTGATCGTCCGACCCCGCCGGATTCCGGCCCCCCGCTTGTAAACCCGCTGCACCCGATAGCGGAAGTCGGCCCGGAGGCGGCCGCGAGGGATGACCTCGACCAGCTTGCCCGCGATCGCCGCATCCGCCTGCTTCATCGCCTTGGCGGGCGCCATTCGCGCGCAGGAGCATGCCTGGGCGCTCCCGGTGAAGACCAGGGCGCCCAGGACGACGATCACCGCCGCAAAGGGTAGGCGCCTCAAACCCACCTCCCCCACTGTAGAGAGAAACGCCGGATTTCACAAATCGCCGCTCGGCCGGCTACGGCGTGAGGACGATCTTCAGCGCTTCCCGCTGGTCGTAGAGCTCGTAGGCCTCGGCGGCCTGATCGAGCTTCATGTGGTGGCTGACGAGCGGCGCCGGATCGAGCCGGCCGGCCTCGAGCAGTCCGAGCACCCGGTCGACGTGGGCGATCACGTTGGCCAGGCCGAGGCGCAGGGTGAGGCCCTTGAGCCATGCGAGGCCGAGCGGCACCTCCCCCTTTCCAGCGTAGGCGCCGATGCCGGAGACCGTGCCCGCATCGCGGGCGAGGCTGACGGCCATCGCCAGGGGAGCGGGGTCGCCGACCGCGTCGACGACGACGTCGACGCCACGCCCCTCGGTCGCGGCGCGCACGGCGCGTTTCGGCTCGTCCTCAGCGAGGTGCAACGGGGTGGCGCCGAAGCGCTCCGCCATCGCCAGACGCGCCTCGACCGAGTCGACCGCGAAGACCCTGGTCGCGCCGGCGGCGAGGGCAGCCTGCACGGCGCAGAGGCCGACCGGTCCGAGGCCGAGCACCGCAACCGTGTCGCCGGCCTTGGTGCCCGCGTGGGCGACCGCGTGGTAGCCGGTGCCCATCACGTCGCCGGCGAACAGCGCCACCTCGTCCGACATCCCCTCCGGCACCCGCCGCAGGGTCAGGTTGGCGCGCGGCACGAGCAACCGCTCGGCCTGGGCCCCCTGCAGGTCACCCAGCTTCGAGCCGTGGCCGAAGGTCCGGCCGTGCTGGCAGCGGTGATAGTCGCCGCGCAGGCAGGCACCGCAGGATGCGCAGGCGGTATGGAAGCAGCCGAGCACCCGGTCGCCGACGGCCACCCGCTCGACGTCCTCGCCCGTGGCCAGCACCGTGCCGACGAACTCGTGCCCAATCGTGAAGCCAGGCTCGACCGGCACCCGTCCGTGGTAGATGTGCAGGTCCGAGCCACAGATCCCACTCGCCTCGACCCGCACGACCGCATCGTCGGCGGCGGCGATCTCAGGATCCGCCTTCTCCTCGATCCGCACCTCTCCCGGCGCCTGAAACGTGACCGCACGCATGGGCGAAAGGTATCCGACGCTCGTCGGGGCAGACGATCGGCCGTGGAGCCTTCTCTAGCCGACGGAGACGCCGGCCACCTGGAAGCGACCCGAGTCGGTGCCGGGGCTGGCCGTCTCGGCGATCCGCGCTTCAAGCGCGAGCTCGAGCTCGAAGTCCGCCTCCTCGCCGTGGCGGAAGGAGACGTCCTTGCCCTCGAGCAGCTCGATGAAGACCTCGACGAAGCGGGCGTCGAGCTGCTTGCCGGAGACGCGGCGCAGCTCCTGGATCGCCTCGTAGCTGGAGGTGGGCGTGCGGTAGGAATCGCGCGCAGTCATCACGTCATAGGTGTCGGCGACGGAGATGATCCGCGCCAATTCGGGGATATCGTCGCCTTCGAGGCCGCGCGGATAGCCCTTGCCGTCGATCCGCTCGTGGTGGGCGAGGATGATCTCCGCCACCGGACCGTAGCCGTCGAGCGAGGAGACGACGCGGGCACCCTGCTGGGGATGACGGCGGATCAGCATCCAGTCTTCGTCGGTGAGCGGCACGTTCGCCTTCAGGATCCGGTCGGGCAGGATGAACTTGCCGATGTCATGCAGCAGGGCGGCGATGTGGACCAGCTCCTCCTGCTGCTTGGAGAACCCGGCCCGCTGCGCGATCGCGCGCGAGTAGCGGGCGACCGCGGCGCTGTGGCGGGCGGTCATCTGGTCCCGCAGGTCGAGCGTGCGCAGCAATGCGCTCAACATCCCCACCTGGAAGCTGGCCAGCTGGTTCGTCCGCACCTCCAGCTCGCGAGCGCGGTCCTGCGACTGGAGCAGGGCACCCAACAGGTACTGGAAGGTGACGAGGACGATGCCGAAGAGGGCGACTCCGGCGAGACCGACCTGGGCGTAGAGGAAGGCGACGCCGACCGCCATCAGCGCGGCTGCAAGCTCCGAGGGCAGCAGGGGGATGATCACCTCGCGCGCCTTCTCGATCAGCGAGCTGCGCTCCAGATAGCAGGTGTAGGAGCCGACCATGAGGAAGTTCAGCGCTATGCCGCCGGCAAAGACACCGAAGACGAGGACGTAGAAGACGGGATCGGCGGTGCTGATCCCGGCCCGCGTTACGACCTCGTGGAACGCGACCCCGAGCACGAGCGGGGCGGCCATGAAGGTCAGTGCGTTGACCAGCAGGTCGGGCAGGCCTTCGCGGAAGCGGAGCCATCCGACCAGGATTGCGAAGATGCCGATCAATGCGGCCGGGGTTCCACCGAGGAAGACGATGGCGAGGACGAGCGCCAAGAAGCTCCCCGAGACCTTGAGGCGCGATTCGGTCTCGATCGACATGAGGTCGCTGAACGCCGAGAACCCGAGCAGGGTGCCGAACAGCGCCCAGTTCCAGTTCCCGTCCGGCGCCTGCCAGACAGCGGCAGCGACGACCACGGCGACGCCGATCGCCAGAAATATGGTGCTCAACCGTGTGGGCCGCTCGTTTTCCATGGATCGCCTTGGCTACCGAGTCGGTGCAGGCCGGCCTCAGTCTTTGGAATTTTCCCGCCGGTGCGGCGATTCCTGCGACTGGGCGCGGTCTCGCGACAGCCGCAACCTTCATATCAAGGTAGTCGTTCCCCAAGGCTGCGGCAAGGCATCTAGATCACCTGGCCAAGACCTTGCAATTTGCGCGAAAAGCGGCGCAGACTCACCCGAAAACGAACGAAGGGCACCCACAGGCGCCCTTCGCAACTGGTAGGCAGGCGCCGAAGGGGGCCCCGCCTCGTCTCTCTAAGCCTTATTTACCTTTTGATCCACATTCGTCTTATCCCTTCGTCGAAGCCCGTATCTCCCGCCACGCACAAGCTCGCGTGAGGAAATGTCCGATCTGCTGGCAAGTTTGTAGCACAAGTTGGCGAAAACTTGTGCATCTGCAACGAAACTTGTGCATAAACATCGTAGGACTTGAACGTAAAAATGAGTAGCCCACGCCTGAGAGACCCCTTGAGACGGCCCCCGTTCCGCCGCCTGGCGCTCTCCTTCGCGGTCAACGAGATGGGCGACTGGCTCGGGATCATCGCCCTCTCGGTGCTGGTCTTCGAACTGACGGGCAGCGCCATGGCGACGGCGGCGCTGTTCCTGGGCACCGGCTTCCTGCCGGCGCTGATGACGCCTTTCTTCGTCGCCCGCCTGGAGCGGCCGCCGCCGCGCTTCGTGCTCCCGGCGATCTACGCCGCCGAGGCGGCCGCCTTCTGCGCCCTGGCGCTACTCGCCGAGCACTTCTCCCTGGCCGCAATCGTCGCCATCGCCGCCGTCGACGGCGCCCTCGCACTGACCGCGAAAACGCTCACCCGGGCCGTCACCGCGGCGATGCTCGAGCCCGAGGGGGAGCTGCGAGCCGGCAACGCCGTGCTCAACATCGCCTTCACCGCCGGCGCCGCGCTCGGGCCGGCGCTTGCCGGCGTCATCATCGCCGCCCTCGGCGTCCAGTCGGCGCTGCTGCTCGATGCCGCGTCCTTCTTCCTGATCGCCTGCATCGTGCTCACGGCGCGACCGCTGCCCCATTCCGAGTCGGAGCCCGAGACCCCGCTGTGGGAGCGCGTGCGCGCCGGCCTCGACTACGTCCGCGGCAATCCGACGCTGCGCCGCCTGGTCGTCGCCGAGGCGGGGGCATTCATCTTCTTCTCGCTGGTCATCCCGATCGAGGTGATCTACGCGAGGGAAGACCTCGGGCTTGACGCCGTCGGCTACGGCCTGATGATCGACGCCTGGGGCGTCGGCATGGTCTTCGGCAGCATCGTCTTCGCCAGGCTGCGCCGCGCCCCGCTGCCGGCTCTCCTCTTCTTCAGCACGGTGGCGATCGGCTCCGCCTACTTCGGGCTGGCGGCCGCACAGACCCTCGCCGTGGCCTGCGCCGCCTCGCTCATCGGCGGCGCCGGCAACGGCATCCAGTGGGTCGCCATGGTCAGCGCAGTGCAGGAGCTGACCGCGCCCTCGATGCAGGCGCGGGTGCTCGGCACGCTCGAATCGTCGGTCTCGGCGACTCCGGGCATCGGCTTCCTGCTCGGCGGCCTGATCGCGTCGCAGTGGAGCCCACGCGCGGCCTTCCTGGTCGGCGGCGCGGGCGTGATGATCATCGTCCTGGTCTCAGCCCTCGTCCTGGGCAGGAATTGGCCTCTGGAGCGAGGAAATGAACGTCCAGGGACCGCTGGCGCCGCCGACGAGGAGATTATGGTGGAGCTAATTCCCGCAGAGGCCCTGCCCAGTCTAGATCGGAGGTCGTGACGTGAGGAAGCTGCACGCAGCGCTGGTTGTGTCCGGGTTGGCAGTGGTCGCGCTGACGCTTTCCTCATGTGGCGGTGACTCCAGTGGCAAAGAAGGGGGCACCCTGAAGGGGACCTACGCCTCCTTCCCCGACTACCTCGATCCGGGGCTCTCCTACACCCAGGAAGGCCTGACGGCGATGTATGACACCTACATTCCGCTGCTGACCTACGCGCGCGCCAATGGCGCCGCGGGCGGCAAGGTGGTCCCGGGGCTGGCCGAGAGCATGCCCGAGATCAGCAACGGCGGCAAGACCTACACGATGAACCTGCGCAAGGGGCTCAAGTACTCCGACGGCACGCCGGTCAGGGCATCGGACTTCACCCACGCGGTCGAACGCACGATCGTGCTCAACTCGCTCGGCTCGCCTTTCTATGTGGCAGCGATCGTCGGCGCTGAAAAGTTCCAGAAAACCAAGTCGGGCGGCATCTCCGGCATCAAGACGAACGACAAGACGGGCAAGATCGTCATCGACCTGAACGCCCCGCGAGGCACCTTCGTCAACGAGCTGGGCCTGATGCTCGTCGCACCCGTGCCCGGCGACACGCCGATGAAGAACACCACCTCAGACCCGCCCCCGGCAACCGGGCCCTACGAGATCGTCAGCTCCGACCCCAATAAAGCATGGTCCTACGAGCGCAACCCGGAGTGGGCCAAGAACAACGCCAAGCTGATGCCCGACCTGCCCAGCGGCCATGTCGACAGAATCGAAATCAAGGTCGTCAGCAACCAGGCGACCCAGGTAAGCGAAATCGAACAGGGCACCTCCGACTGGATGCAGAGCCTCGTCCCGGCCGACCGCTACGCGGAGGTGAAGAGCAAATACGAAGGCACCCAGTTCCGGGTCGAGCCGACGAACAGCACCTACTACTTCTGGATGAACACGACGAAGCCGCCGTTCGACGACGTCAAGGTGCGTCAGGCGGTCAACTACGCGGTCAGCGGGGCCGCGATGGAACGGATCTATGCCGGCCAGCTGAAGGCAAACCAGCAGATCCTGCCCCCGGGGATGCCCGGCTACAAGAAACTCGACCTCTACCCCTACAACATGGCAAAGGCAAAAAAGATGATCGCCGAAGCCAACCCGAGCGATCGCCAGATCACCGTCTGGACGGACACGGAAAGCCCCAACAAAGAAGCCGGCGAATACTACGACGACGTACTGCAGAGGATCGGCTTCGACACGACGCTGAAGATCATCAACGCCGACGACTACTTCACCGTGGTCGGCAACCGGTCGACGCCCGACCTCGACACCGGCTGGAGCAACTGGTTCCAGGACTACCCGCACCCGAACGACTTCTTCCAGCCGCTGCTCTCGGGGGAAAGCATCCAGCCGACCGGCAACCCCAACAACGCGGAAATCGACGTCCCCGCCCTGAATGCGAAAATCACCCGGCTCAGCGCGGAAGAATTCGGCCCCAAGCAGGAAGCCGAATACGCCGAACTCGACCGCGAATACATGGAACTGGCTCCCTGGGCGCCCTACGGCAACCTGGCCGTATCGACCTTCGTCTCCAGCGCGATCAACCTCGAAGACGTGATCTTCAACCCGACCTTCGGACAGGCTCTGACCAGCTTCCAGTTCAAGTAGCCGCCGGCCGCTCCACAATAGGGACGTGGCCACCGAGCCCCACCCCGCCCCATTGGCCGCCCCCCGGGGTCGCAGCCAATGGGGATTGGCCTGGGGACGGCTGCGGCGCAACCGTGTCGCGCTCGCCTTCGGCGCCCTCTTCATCCTGATCGCCCTCTTCGTCCTGGCTGCGCCACTGTGGGCGAACCAGGTCGCCGACACCGGCCCCAACGCGACGCACACGCTGGAGAAAATCGAAGTCGACGGCGAGGTGCGGGAAGTCGTCAACCCCGAAGGCAAGCCGATCGGACCCGTCTGGCTCGGCGCCGGCGGCAAGTTCTTTCTCGGCGCCGACGGGCGCCTCGGCCGTGACGAGATGGTGCGCCTGATGTACGGCGGCCGCACCTCGCTGCTCGTCTGCCTGGTCGCGGCGCTGATCACGACGCTGCTCGCCACCGCGCTCGGGTTGCTGGCCGGCTACTACCGCGGTTGGGCCGACGCCGCGATCTCGCGTGTGCTGGAGGTTCTCTGGGCTTTCCCGGTGCTGCTGCTCGGGATCGCTCTCGGCACGGCCCTGGCGGTCGGCGGCCTGCAGCTGGGACCGATATCGATCTCCGGCAGCTCGATCTGGATCCCGATCCTGATCATCGGCGTCGTCTACACCCCCTACATGGCACGTCCGTTGCGCGGCGAGGTCCTGGCTCTGCGCGAGAAGGAGTTCGTCGAGGCCGCGGTCGCCCAGGGAGCGGGGCCGCTGCGGGTGATGCTGAGCGAGCTGTTGCCCAACCTGTGGTCGACGATCATTGTCTTCTTCACCCTCAACATCGCCAACAACATGCTGCTCGAGGCGGCTCTCTCCTTCCTCGGCGCCGGCGTGCAGCCCCCCAACTCGTCCTGGGGGACGATGATCTCCACCGGCTTCGAAGTGATCTCCAGCGAGCCGCTGTTGAGCATCCTGCCGGGCACGATGATCCTGCTCACCGTGCTCTCGCTGAACGTCTTCGGTGATGGGCTGCGCGACGCCCTCGACCCGAAATCGAAGATACGGCTCGAGGCCCACGCCGGCCTTGCCGAGCCCGAGGGAACCGCGGTCTGATGGGTCGTTTCATCGTCCGCCGCCTGCTGGCGATGCTCCTGGTGCTGTTCGCGATCTCGGTGATCGTCTTCCTGATCTTCAACGTGATCCCCAACTCCGATCCGGCCCAGCGGATGGCAGGGAAGAACGCGACGCCGCAGCTGGTCGCCGCGATCAACGAGGACTGGGGCTTCGACGACCCGCTGCCGCAGCAGTACCTGACGATGATGAAGAAGATCTTCACCGGGGACGTGATCTCCTACAGCAACCAGCTCGACGTCGACGAACAGATCCTCAAGGGATTTCCGACGACCCTCTCGCTCTGCATCGGCGCCGCCGTGCTCTGGATGCTCTTCGGGATCGTCTTCGGCTATCTCTCGGCGGTCAGGGCCGGTGGACTGACCGACCGCCTGCTGACGATCGTGGCGGTGATCGGCATCTCGATGCCGGTCTTCACGCTCGCCGCGGTCTTCCTCATCTACCTGACCTATAAGACCCAGCTCTTCCCCTCCGGCGGCTACGTGAAGCTGACCGAAGACCCGCTGGACTGGGCCTACCACCTGATCCTGCCGTGGATCACGCTGGCGATCCTCTACGCCGGCTTCTACAGCCGCGTGCTGCGCTCGAACATGCTCGACGCGATGGACAGCGACTACGTGCGCACGGCGCGGGCGAAGGGGCTGAGCGAGCGGCGGGTGATGGTGCGCCACGTGCTGCGCAACTCGCTGATCCCGATCGTCACCCTGTTCGGCCTCGACTTCGGCGCGACCGTCGCCGGCGCCGCGATCATCACCGAAGCGCTCTACAGCCTCGGCGGGGTGGGCGACTACGCCGCCGAATCGACCTTCCATCTCGACCTACCGCCGATCATGGTCGTCACCCTCTTCGGCGCCTTCTTCGTCGTCTTCTTCAACGCCCTGGTGGACATCGCCTATGCCTACCTCGACCCGCGGGTCAAGCTGGGGGAATCGGCCCAATGAACGCGAGGCCGGGATGAGCGAGGCGCTGCTCAGCGTGCGGGACCTGCGCGTCGGCTTCGCCACCGAGGGCGGCCGGTTGCAGGCGGTCGGCGGAGTCTCCTTCGACCTCGCCGCGGGTGAGGTGCTGGCGATCGTCGGCGAGTCGGGCTCGGGCAAGAGCGTCACCGCACAGACGATCCTCGGCCTGACCCGCTCTCCCAACGCGCGGATCGAGGGTTCGGTGCGGCTCGGCGGCCGGGAGCTGATCGAGGCAAGCGACAGGGAGCTGCAGGCGGTACGCGGCGCGGAGGTGGCGATGGTCTTCCAGGACCCGATGACCTCGCTCAACCCGGTCTACCGCGTCGGCGACCAGATCGTCGAGGCGATCCGTGCCCACCGCGAAGAGGTGAGCAAGGACGAGGCCCGACAGCGGGCGGTCGAACTGCTCGCCTCGGTGGGGATACCCGATGCGCCGAAGCGGGCCCGCGACTACCCGCATGAGTTCTCCGGCGGGATGCGACAGCGGGCGATGATCGCCATGGCGCTGGCGCTGGAACCGGAACTGCTGATCGCCGACGAGCCGACCACCGCGCTCGACGTGACGATCCAGGCCCAGATCCTGGCGCTACTCGAGCGACTCAATCGCGAGCGCGGCCTGGCGACGATCCTGATCACCCACGACCTCGGCGTCGTCGCCGAGGTCGCCGACCGGGTGCTGGTGATGTACGCGGGGCAGGTGGTCGAGGAGGGGACGCTCGACCAGATCTTCTACGACCCCCAGCACCCCTACACCTGGGGCCTGCTCGGCTCGTTGACCCGGATAGACCGGCCGCGCCCGAGCCGCCTGCCGCAGATCAGCGGCGCGCCGCCCTCTCTGCTCGACCTGCCGCCGGGATGTGCCTTTCAGCCGCGCTGCCCACACGCGTTCGACCGCTGCGCGGAGCCGCCGGATCTGGCGGCGCGGCTGCCAGAGGCCCATGAGCACCGCGACCGCTGCTGGCTCCCACCCGATCGCAAGCGGGCGCTGCGCGAGGTGGAAGGCCAGATCGGCCTCGAGGAGCCAGCGTGAGCGCGCTGCTCGAGGTGACCGACCTCGTCAAGCACTTCCCCGTCAAGCGCGGGCTGCTGATCGACCGCGAGGTCGATCGGGTGCGGGCGGTGGACGGGGTCAGCTTCAGCGTCGCCAGGGGGGAGACGCTTGGGCTGGTGGGCGAGTCGGGCAGCGGCAAGTCGACGCTGGCGCGAACGGTGCTGCAGTTGCTCCCCCCCACCTCCGGCTCGGTCCGCTTCGAGGGCCGCGAGATCGCCGGCCTCTCGCGCCGCCAGATGCGCCCGTTGCGGCCCGAGATGCAGATGATCTTCCAGGACCCATACGCCTCGCTCAACCCGCGCAAGCGGGTCGGGCAGATCGTCGGCGAACCGCTGCGGCTGCAGGGCCGCGCATCGGGCCGCGAGCTTCGAGCCCAGGTCCAGGAGCTGCTCGAGCGGGTCGGCCTCGCGTCCGAGCACCACGAGCGCTATCCGCACGAGTTCTCCGGCGGACAGCGACAGCGGATCGGCATCGCCCGCGCTCTGGCGCTGCGACCCAAGCTGATCGTCGCCGACGAGCCGGTCTCCGCCCTCGACGTCTCGATCCGCGCCCAGCTCGTCAACCTGCTCGACGACCTTCAGGACGAGCTCGGCCTCACCTACGTCTTCGTCGCCCACGACATCGGCGTCGTCCGCCACGTCTCCGACCGGATCGCCGTCATGCACGACGGCAAGATCGTCGAGCAGGGGCCGGCCGACGAGGTCTGCGAGCGGCCCACCGACTCGTACACGAAGACGCTGCTGTCAGCCGTGCCGATCCCCGACCCGCGCGAGAGCCGCGCCCGTCGGGGATCATCTGTGTCGTGACCCTGCCGCTCTCGCCGCCGATCAAGCCGCAGCTCGCGCTGACCCGCAAGGAGCTGCCGCGCGGCGAGGAGTGGGCCTACGAGCAGAAGCTCGACGGCTTCCGCGCGATCGTCTTCGTCGACGGCGAGCACGCCTACATCCAGTCGCGCGGGGGCAAAGACCTGACCCGCTACTTCCCCGAGCTGAGCTTCGCGCCGGGTCGCCACGTGCTCGACGGGGAGCTGGTCATCCGCGATGCGGCGGGCAACCTCGAATTCGACGCGCTGCAGCAGCGCATCCACCCGGCGGAGTCGCGGATCGCGCTGCTCTCGAAGGAGATCCCGGCCGGCTACGTCGCCTTCGACCTGCTCGCCGAGGAGGATGAGCCTCTACTCGAGGAGCCGCTCGGTGAGCGACGCGCTCGGCTCGAGGTTTTGGCACAGCGGACGGGGGTCGAGCTGTCCCGACTGAGCCCCGATCCGGAGCAAGCTGAGGAATGGCTTCAGAGGACGGAGGGGGTGATGGCCAAGCAACTCGACGCCCCCTACATCCCGGGCAAGCGCAAGGGCATGGCCAAGGTCAAGCGCGAGCGCGAGATCGACTGCGTCGTCATGGGCTGGCGGCCGGGCAAAGAGGAGGGCACCGTTGGCTCGCTGATCCTCGGCCTCTACGACGCCGGCGAGCTTCGATCGGTCGGCCACATCTCGGGCTTCAGCGCGGAAGCCAAACGGACGTTGCCCAAGATGCTGGCGCCGTTGCAGACGGGCGAAAGCGGGACGGCCGAGCCGAGCCGTTGGACGGGCGGACGCGACCTCGAGTGGGTCGCGCTGCGGCCCGAGCTTGTGATCGAAGTGGGCTATGACCACGCGGCGGCAGGGCGCATCCGCCACGGCGCGCGCTTTCGCAGATTCAGGGACGACAAAGATCCGCGCGAGTGCACGTTTGATCTTCTTGACGAAGGGTGAGGCGTAGGGGGACAGGGGGCGCCCACCCGCGGCTGGGTTTTTCGCCTTTGAGTTTGCGGCTGTCCAAGATCGTGGTTGGGGCGAAAAAGAGGACGCCGCTCGCGGCCGGGCGCCCCCTGTCCCCCTTCAGCTCAGGCGCTTGGACTCAGAACAGCGCGCGGTGC
>JASLJO010000247.1 GCA_030152505.1 Solirubrobacterales bacterium
CAGAGGGTCTACCGGGCGCAGGGCGTCGACATCAACGACAAGCACATCGAGCTGATCGCGCGGCAGATGCTGAAGAAGGTCAAAATCGAGTCGAAGGGCTCGACCAGCCTGCTGCCGGGCCAGCTCGAAGACCGCGGCCAGCTCAAACGACTCAACAAACAGGTCAAGGCCGACGGCGGCACGGCCGCCAAAGGCGAGGAGGTCATCCTCGGTATCACCAAGGCCTCGCTGGCGACCGAGTCATTCCTCTCAGCGGCCTCCTTCCAGGAGACGACCAAGGTGCTCACCGACGCGGCTCTGGAGGGCAAACGGGACAAGCTCGTCGGCCTCAAGGAGAACGTGATCATCGGCAAGCTGATCCCGGCGGCCACCGGGCTCAAGCACTACCGCACGCTGGCGGTCGAACCGGCCGTACCGATCGAGCCGCCCAGCGACGAAGACCTGCTCGACGAGGAGGAGCTTGCCGCCGAGCTCGGCGTCGACGGCGACGAGCCTCCTGTGGAGAGCTTTGGGCCCTCGTTCGCCGAGGAGCTCGAGGAGCTGGCGCAGGAGATCGAGTCGAGCAGCGGCGAGGACACCAAAGCGTAGGAGGGGCGGGGTGCCCGTCCCTCCACCCATCTGCCGTTTCGCTTGCTGAGGGTAGATTTCGGGGCATGAAGAAGGTCTGCATCGTCGGCGCCGGGTCATCCGGCCTCACCGCATGCCAGGTTTTAGCTGCAAGGGGCGTCCCCTTCGACTGCTTTGAGAAGGGGTCGATGATCGGGGGGAACTGGCGCTACGGGAACGACAATGGGACCTCGTCCGCATACAGGTCCCTGCATATCAACAGCGCCCGCAAGCTGATGTCCTACAGGGCGTTCCCGATGCCGGATGACTATCCGGACTACCCCAGCCACTGGCAGGTTGCCCATTACTTCGACGACTACGCGGAGCGCTTCGGCCTGAAGGAACGGATCACCTTTCGCACCGAGGTGGTGAGCATTGAGCCGGTCGACGGCGATGAACAGCCACGCGGTAGAGGTTTGAACCGCTATGCGGACCAAACCTCTACCGCGCCTTGGAACGTGACTGTCGAAGACGCTGACGGCAAGCGCCGCGAGGAGCGCTATCGGGCAGTGCTGGTCGCCAACGGACACCACTGGAAGCCACGCCGGCCCGAACCGCCGTTCGCGGGCGCGGAGGAGTTCGAGGGCGAGCAGATGCACGTCCACCACTACCGCGAGCCGGAGATACTCACCGGCAAGCGGGTGCTCGTGCTCGGCATCGGCAACTCCGCCGTCGATGTGGCGGTCGAGTCGTCGCGGATCGCCGAGAAGACCTTCCTGGCGATGCGCCGCGGCGCCTACGTCCTGCCCAAGTTCCTCGGCGGCAAACCGATCGACGAATCCGCGACGCCGGCGATGAGCAGGCTGCCGATCCCGGTACAGCGCTTCTTCTTCAACAGGCTGCTGAAGATGACGATCGGCGAGATGACCGACTACGGCCTGCCGAAGCCCGACCACAAGCTGCTCGAGGCCCACCCGACGGTCTCCTCAGAGTTGCTGCCGCGGATCGGCCACGGCGACATCGCGGTCAAGCCGAACATCGACCGCTTCAGCGGTGGCCGGACGGTCCGTTTCGCCGACGGCAGCGAGGAGGAGGTTGACCTGGTCGTCTACTGCACGGGCTACAAGATCGAGTTCCCCTTCCTCGACGAAGGGGTCTTCGCCGCGCCCGAAAACCGCATGCCGCTTTACAAGCGTGTCGTCTCAGCCGAGAACCCTGGGCTCTACTTCGTCGGCTTCATCCAGCCGCTCGGCCCGATCATGCCGATCGCCGAGGCACAATCAGAATGGATCGCCGACCTGCTCTCAGACCGGGCAGCTCTACCCCCGGCGGCGCAGATGCGCGACGAGATCAGGGATTACGAACGCTGGCTCCATAAGCGTTTCGTCAGCTCGAAGCGCCACACGGTCGAGGTCGACTTCCACCCCTATCTGCGCGAGATCAGCAAAGAGCGCAAGCGGGTCAGGCAGGCGGCCTGACGGGAGGGGGCGGGGTGTCCCGCTCGCTTGCTGGGTTTTTCGTCTGAGGAGCGAGCGGCCGTCCGAGATCGCCTACGGGACGAAAAAAGGGACGCCGCTGCGCGAGCGGGACACCCCGCCCCCTCTGGCTCAGTGCGCTGGTGCCGCCTGGAAGCGGGTGGGGCCCACGCGGACGGCGGGGCTGCGGGCGCCAGCGGTTGAAGCCCTCTCCTGAGTCGTCACCGGCAGCCTCAGGCTCGGGTTCCCTGCTGGCCCACCAGACCAGCCAGAGGGCGCCCAGGACAGGGATCTTCAGCACGACGAGGAGGAAGAAGATCGGTAGGAACCCGTCCATCGTTGCCAGTGTAGACGGCTATCCGCCGTCAGATACTCCGCGAACCCAGGCGATCAGGGCTTCGACCTGCACCTCCTCGAGGCCGAGGTGGGACTCGGTGGGGACGAGGAGGGTGGGCTCGTCGCGGCCGCGTGCCCACTCATAACAGCTCTCATCGAAGTTGTCGTCGACCCAGGCCAGGGGACGCCCCTTGCCGTACTCGTCCAGCGGGCCGAGCTTCCAGTGCGCTGAGCCGAAGCGGGCGGCGCCGTCGAACTTCAGGTGCGGAAGCTCGGGCAGGCCGAGGATGTTCGGCAGGTAGTCATTCGCTTTCTGCTCCCATCCAGTTGCCCAGACGAGGTCGTAGAGCAGCCCCAGTCGATTCAGCCGCTCTCCGGCCGCCAATGAGATGCAATGCACCATCCCGTCGATCAACTCGAATTTGGCTTCCGATCTATCGGGCGGCTCGTCGAAGCCGAAGAGCGAGATGACGCCGTCGACGTCGACGGCGAGGATCGGCCTGCTCATGGAGCCAGGCTAGCTACCAACGGTAATGCGCGAACGCCTTGTTGGCTTGGGCCATGCGGTAGATGTCGTCCTTGCGCTTCCAGGCCCCGCCCTGCTGTTGCAATGAGTCGACGATTTCGCTGGCGAGGCGCTCCGACATCGAGTACTCGCGACGGTTGCGGGCGAAGTCAATCAGCCACCGGACCGCCAGCGTGCGGGCGCGGCGGGCGGGGACCTCGACCGGTACCTGGTAGGTGGCGCCGCCGACCCGGCGGGAGCGGACCTCGAGCACCGGCGTGAGCTGTTTGATTGCCGCCTCGAGCGTCTCCACGGGATCCTCGCTGGTGCGCTCGCCGACGATCGCCAGCGCGTCGTAGACGATCCGCTCGGCAAGCGACTTCTTGCCGTCGCTCATCACCTTGTTGATCACCTGCTGGACGAGCCGGTTGCGATGGCGGGCATCCGGTTCGACCGGGCGGATCTGAGCGGCGGAGCGGCGCGGCATCTGGTTAAGAGGCCTTGACGCCGTAGAGAGAGCGGGCCTGCTTGCGGTCGGAGACACCGGCTGCGTCGAGCGTGCCGCGGACGACCTTGTAGCGCACACCTGGCAGATCCTTGACCCGGCCGCCGCGGACCAGGACCACCGAGTGCTCCTGGAGGTTGTGGCCCTCGCCGGGAATGTAGGTGGTGACCTCCATCCCATTGGTGAGGCGCACACGGGCGATCTTCCGCAGAGCCGAGTTCGGCTTCTTCGGCGTCACCGTTGCGACGCGGGTGCAGACACCGCGCCGTTGCGGCGCCGCGACCCTCTTCTTGCGTCCCTGGCCCGACTTGAGGCCCGGCGTCGTCGTCTTCTTCTTAGGCCGCTTGCGGCCCTTGCGAATAAGTTGGTTCGTGTTCGGCACGGGCGGGCATGGTAGCGGGCTGCCGCCTTCGGGGCTGCAACGAGCAGCGCTCCGCCCAGCATCAGGCCCACCGCGGCGGCGATCTGGGCGTAGAAGCCGTCGTAGAGGACTGCACTGGCGCCAGAGAAGCGCGAGGCTGCGCCGCCGACGTCGAGGCCGGCCGGGAGGTCGACCAAGAGGATCAAGGCGAGGCTGAGCAGGCCAAGGGCAAAGACGATCCGGCCCAGGCCGCGGCGACGTTCGTTGCGCAGTGCGGCGAATGCCAGGGCGCCGGCAAGCAGGGCAACCGGCACCAGCAGATACGCATGAGCCTGGCCGGCCGTTTCCACCCCGACGGTCGGCGCGCTCGCCGCCGGCAACCCGGCATAGCCCTGCCCGCCGATCTCGATGGCGCGGTAGTCGACGAACTGCGCCACGGCCAGGCAGCCGGCCGCGGCGAGGATGACGAGGCAGATCGCCCGCCGGGGGGTGAGCAGTGCGCCGGCGCGGGTCCCCGCCCGTCTGCCCCAGGCGATAGCGCTCAGCAGCAACCGTTCGAACAGGGCGAGCCCGCGGAAGAGGACCACGCCGAGCGGACGCAGACGGTGGCCGAGAAGGCGCCCCGCGCTCCGTGCTTTACGGCTGGCACGAGTGAGCCGCGGCCAGGCGCGCTGCAGCAGGCGATCGACGCCGCGGTCGAGCCTGGCGCTTGCCAGCCGTATGCGCCGCCCTGCCGCTGCTATCATCGCGCGTCGCTCAGGCTTCTTTTTCGCAGTTCGCTTCGCCGGGCCCGCCAGGGCCTTTTTCATGCGCCGATCCCGGCGGCTTTTGCCGGTAGGCCTCGACTTCTCAGATTTCTCTCGTCCCCACTTCACAACGCAACCCCCACCTTAAGACCATGCCACGCAGCTTCCCACTCGAGAAAACCCGCAACATCGGGATCATGGCGCACATCGACGCCGGTAAGACGACGACGACCGAGCGAATCCTCTACTACACCGGCCGTACCCACAAGATGGGCGAGGTCCACGAGGGCGCTGCCGTGATGGACTGGATGGAGCAGGAGCAGGAGCGGGGCATCACGATCACCTCGGCCGCGACCGCCTGCGAATGGCAGGGCCACCGGATCAACATCATCGACACGCCTGGCCACGTCGACTTCACGGTCGAGGTCGAGCGCAGCCTGCGCGTCCTCGACGGCGCGATCGCCGTCTTCGACGCGGTTGCCGGGGTCGAGCCGCAATCGGAGACGGTCTGGCGGCAGGCCGACAAGTACAAGGTGCCGCGCTTTGCCTACATCAACAAGATGGACCGCACCGGTGCCGACTTCTTCAACGCGGTCGAGACGATGAGGGACCGGCTCGGCGCAAACCCCCTGCCGATCCAGTTGCCGATCGGCAGCGAGGGCGACTTCGTCGGCGTCATCGACCTGATCGAGATGAAGGCGTTGGTCTGGAAGGACGAACTGGGGACCGAGTTCGAGGTCGAGGAGATCCCGGCCGACCTGCGGGAGAAAGCCGACGAATACCGCACCCAGCTGATCGAGGCCTGTGCCGACTACGACGACGAGCTGATGGAGGCCTACCTCGCTGAGGAGGAGATCCCGCACGAGCGAATCGCCAGCTCGCTGCACAGTGCCTGCCTCGACACCAAGGTGACGCCCGTGCTCTGCGGCTCCTCCTTCAAGAATAAGGGCGTGCAGCCGTTGCTGGACGCGATCGTCGAGCTGTTGCCCTCCCCGCTCGAGGTGCCTCCGGTGGCCGGCACGATCCCTGCCCCCAAGGGAGGCGAGCCCACCGAGGGAGAGCGTCCCGCCGACGACAACGGCCCCTTCGCCGCCCTCGCCTTCAAGGTGATGACCGACCCCTACGTCGGCAAATTGACCTACTTCCGCGTCTATTCCGGCAAACTCGAGGCCGGAGGCCGGGTGCTCAACGTCACGACCGGCAAGACCGAGCGGATCGGCCGGCTGCTGATGATGCACGCCAACAGCCGCGAGGAGATCGAGGAGGTCTACTCGGGTGACATCTGTGCCGGCGTCGGCCTCAAGCAGACCGGGACCGGCGACACGCTGGCCGCGCCCGACGCGCCGATCGCGCTCGAGAACATCGAATTCCCCGATCCGGTGATCGCTGTCGCGATCGAGCCGAAGACCAAAGCCGACCAGGAGAAGATGGGAACCGCCCTGCAGCGACTCGGGGAGGAGGACCCGACCTTCCAGATCGAGTCCGACGAGGAGACCGGCCAGACCCTGATCCACGGCATGGGCGAGCTCCACCTCGAGGTGATCGTCGACCGCATGCTGCGCGAGTTCAAAGTCGACGCCAATGTCGGCAAGCCCCAGGTCGCCTACCGCGAGACGATCCGCAAGGAGGTCAAGAAGGTCGAGGCGCGCTTCGTCCGTCAGACCGGCGGCCGCGGCCAGTTCGGCCACGTCGTCATCAACGCCGAGCCGGCGCCGGGCGAGGGCTTCGAGTTCGTCAACAAGATCAAGGGCGGCGCCATCCCCGGCGAATACATCGGCCCGGCCGAACAGGGGATGAAAGAGGCGCTCGAGAACGGCGTCAAAGCGGGCTACCCGATGGTCGACGTCAAAGTAGAATTGATCGACGGCTCCTTCCACGACGTCGACTCTTCGGAGATGGCCTTCAAAATCGCCGGCTCGATGGCGATCCAGGAGGCCGCCCGAAAGGCCGACCCGGTTCTGCTGGAGCCGGTGATGGCGGTCGAGGTCGTCACCCCCGAGGACTTCCTGGGCGATGTGCTCGGCGACCTTTCACGGCGGCGCGGCA
>JASLJO010000028.1 GCA_030152505.1 Solirubrobacterales bacterium
CTCCTTCAGCTCGCCCCAGAGCTCGACCGCGTTGGTCAGGTTGCCGTTGTGGGCGAGCGCCAGCTCGCGGCCGTCGTCGCGCCAGACCGGCTGCGCGTTCTCCCAGGAGCCGCCGCCGGTGGTCGAGTAGCGCACGTGGCCGATCGCCATGTCGCCCGCCAGCGCCCGCAGCTTCTCCTCGTCGAAGACCTGGGAGACGAGCCCCGAGTCGCGCATGGTGGTGATGTGACCGCCCTCGCAGGTGGCGATGCCGGCGGACTCCTGACCGCGGTGCTGCAGCGCGTAGAGGCCGAAGTAGGCGAGTCGCGCGACGTCGTGGCCGGGCGCGTATACGCCGAACACCCCGCATTCCTCGCGCGGGCCATCGCGGTCTATCGGCTGCCCCTGGGGCGGAGTCAAAGCGCGCTTCCTCGCGTTGGAGAGAGACGTGACGCGCAGGCAGACTGCCTACCCCGGCAGGGTAGCAACGCCGCCGGGCGAGCTAGCGCTTTTGGTGGCGGGTATGGCTGTGGTGGATGGCGTGCTCATGGCGCTCGCGCCCGTGCAGCTTCACGATCAATTCGGTGTCAGTGACCCGATCGACCAGATCGGTGGTCTCGACCTTGAGCCTCGCGCGCAGCCATTGCCGCGGGAGCAGTTGGCTGAGGCGCAGCCTGACCGCTTTGTGCAGGGGAATCGTGAAGACAGCGGCCGTTCCCTGCACGACCGGTTGAACACCCCCGGACCCCAGGTTCGCCGTCCGGATTGTTCTACCGGATCTCTTTGCCCCGGGGCTCTTCTCAGGTTCCGTCCAACCGACCTGCCCGTTGACTTGGACAGTGCATCGGGAGCTGGCATGAACCATGACCAGAATTGCATTCGGCTTGACGACGGTCGTCGCTTCCGTCGTAACGGTCGGGCATACGTCATGGGTGTCGGCGCTCTGTGGGCAGCGATCCTGGCTTTCGTCGCCGTAGCCATCACCGTCTTGGTCGGGCTCGACGATCGCCTCGACAGGCGCGCCCGTTTTCTCCTTCTCTTCGACCGGGCGGCTTTCGCCTAGGGGTAGCTCACCATTGACGAGGTCCGAGACGCTCCCCTCCGTATCTCCGCACAGAAACGTGGCGACGGGTCCGTGGAGACCGATCCGATTGTGTAGTTCGTTGAGCGGAATCCGCGTTGGAAATTGGCCGGACCCTTCATGAACCGTCTCCAGCGCGCTTTCGGCGATCTTGGTTACTTCCGGTTCCCTTTCCCGGCCGCTTGCTCGGAGCACGACCAGCTGCTCTTCGAAGGATCCCACTCCCGGGGCGACTTGGACCTTCCAGCTCGTGATCACGCCGGGGCTTTCAGGGCCGGCGGCTCCCAGCTTGCTGATCACGGGGATCGCCGTCAGGTTCGGCTTGCTTTCGTTGGCTACGCACGCGTCGCCGACTTCCCGCACCGGGATGCTCCATGCGCTCGAACCCGTCAGCAACACACATATGACAGCAACGAGTCCGATTGCCCCCACCGCTCGGCGCATTCGCTGCATTCTATATGTGTACGCCTAGATGTCTGTGCCCAGGCGAGCCGTCATGGGCGGCGGCTGGGTCCGGCGAGCAGGGAGTCGAGGGCCTGGTGGAGGCCGGCGACGGCGGAGTCGAGCGGAGCCTGCTCGCCGGCGGCGCGGGCGCGGATCAGGGCGCCCTCGATGGTGGAGACGACGAGGCCGGCGAAGGTCGTGGCGTCCTTCTCGGCAACGCCCTCCTCTTCCAGAGCGGCGGCGATCGGGGCTTCCCAGCTGCGGAAGGCCTCGGTTGCCGCGGCCGCCAGGGCTGGGTCCTCGGGACGGGCGAGGGCCGCGGCGGCGACGGGGCAGCCGAGTCGCTCGGGGTGGTCCTTGACCCGGCGGCGGAACATCTCGCCGAACATCGTCAGCGTCTCGCCGAGGCCGCGCTCGGCAAGCGAGCGCTCGATCGCGGCGCGGATCTCGCTGCCCTCCAGCTCCGCCGCTGCGACCGCGAGCTGGCGCTTGCCGCCGGGGAAGTGATGGTAGATCGACCCACGCGGCGCCCTGCCCGCCTCGGCGACGTCGCGCAGCTCCATGCCGGCATAGCCCTTCTCGGCCAGCAGCTTCCGCGCCCCGTTCAGCAGCCGCTCGCGCCCGTCGCGGCGCGCCGGCTCGACCGCTTTCGCGTCCGCGAGTCGCGTTATGCCCATGGACATAGTATAGTCGCCGACAGCGATGTATGACCGTGGACATATAGCGGGCGTGCTGATCGCCTGCGCGGGCGCCTTCGTCGCCTTCCTCGACACGACGATCGTCAACATCGCCTTCCCCGACATCTCGGCCTCCTTCGCCGGCTCGGGGCGTGACGCGCTCTCCTGGGTGCTCGACGGCTACTTCGTCGTGATCGCCGCGCTGCTGGTTCCCGCCGGTGGCCTAGCCGACCGCTTCGGCCACAGGCGGGTCTTCCTGCTCGGCATGGCCGGCTTCACCGCCGCCAGCCTGCTCTGCGCCGCGGCACCAAGCCTGCCGTTGCTGATCTCCTTCCGCGTCGTCCAGGGGGTCGGCGCGGCGATGATCGCCCCCTCCTCACTGGCGATCGTCCTCGACAGCTTTCCGGTCGAGCGCCGGGCGGCGGGGGTCGGTCTCTGGGGAGCGGCCGCCGCGGCGGCCGCCGCGGTCGGGCCGACGCTCGGCGGCGCGCTTGTCGAGCTCGCCGACTGGCGCCTCGTCTTCCTCGTCAACCTGCCGCTCGGCGCCGCGATCCTGCTCGCCGCTCGCTCGCGCCTGCCCCGCCCGCGGATCCTCGACAGCCGTCTCCCCGACCTTCCGGGCGCCGCGATGCTCGCCCTCGCCCTGGCGGCGATCACCCTCGGAATCGTCGAGGGCAACGATTGGGGCTGGACCTCCACCACCACCCTCGGTGCCTTCGCCGCCGCCGCATTGCTTCTGGCCGGCGTCGTCGCGCGCAGCCTCCGCCACCCGCGGCCGATCGTCGAGCCGGCGCTCTTTGCCCACCGCTCCTTCCGCATCGGCAACCTCGGCACGCTGCTCTTCGCCGCCGCCTTCTTCTCGTTGATCCTCGGCAACGTCCTCTTCCTCACCGGGGTCTGGGGCTACACGATCCTCCAGGCCGGCGCGGCGACTCTGCCGGGTCCGACCGCCAGCACGATCTTCGCCGGCCCGGCCGGCAAGCTCGCCGACCGCTTCGGTCACCGCGCCGTGATCGTCCCCGGCACGATCGTCTTCGCCGCGGGGGTGATGGTCCTGCGCTCTTCGGGTGCCGAACCGGATTGGCTCGGGCTCTGGCTGCCCGGCTCGCTCCTGACCGGCATCGGCATCGGCCTCGCCTTCCCGACCCTCGGCTCGGCCGCCGTCCGCGACGTGCCGATCGACCGCTTCGCCACCGCCAGCGCGGTCAACGCTGCCTTCCGCCAGGTCGGCGCCGTGCTCGGCACCGCGCTCCTCGTCGCCATCGTCGGCGAACCGGCCTCGCTCGCCGAAGCCCTCTCGGTCTCCGACGGCGCCTTCCTCTTCGCCGCGATCGCTTCGCTGGTCTCAGGCGCCGTCGTGCTCGGCCTGAGCAGGCAGCGAGCGCCAGGCTCGCTCGGCGTCGAGGAGGTCGACGGTCAGGCTGCGGTCGCCGGCGGCGATCTCGATCGTGTCGCCACCGACCTTGCCTAGGTAGAGAACCTCGACGCCTTCGCCGGCGAGCGCCTCCAACCTCTCTCGCTCGCCGCTGACGACGAAGCCGCCCGAGCCCTCGCCGAACAGCGCCTCCTCGGGTGAGCAGCCGCGCTCGCGCAGGTGCTGGACGTCTACCTGGCAGCCGAGGCCGCCGCCGATCGCGCACTCGGCGAGGGCGCAGGCGAGGCCGCCGTCGCTGACGTCGTGGGCCGAGGCGAGCACCCGGGCGCGGACCGCCTCGCGGACGGCGGCGCAGCCGGCGGCGACCGCGCCGACGTCTGGCTGGGGTAGGCCGGGGCCGAGCTCGCCATGTTGCTTGGCCAGCTCGGTGCCCTCCAGGGTCGGTTCGAAGGGGCCGAGCAGGGCGATCGCGTCGCCCTCGGCGGCGAAGGCGCTGGGTGCGGCCAGGCTCGCGTCGGGCAGCTCGCCGACCATGCCGACCACCGGCGTTGGGTAGATCGGGCCCTCCGGCCCCTCGTTGTAGAGGGAGACGTTGCCGCCGACGACGGGTACGCCCAGCGCCGTGCAGGCATCGGCGAGACCCTGGATCGAGCGGTCGAGCTGCCAGGCGGGCGCCGGCTTCTCCGGGTTGCCGAAGTTGAGGCAGTTGGTCAGCCCGAGCGGCTCGGCGCCGACGCAGGCAAGGTTCTGAGCGCACTCGAGCACCGCCTCGACCGTGCCGGCGTAGGGGTCGCAGGCGACCCGCCGCCCGTTGCCGTCGATCGAGATCGCAATCGCGGTGTCAGCCTCCGGGATCGCCAGCACGGCCGCATCGGCGCTCTCCGGCCGCCGCACCGTGCGCGAGCCGACGATCGAGTCGTACTGCTCGAAGGCCCAGCGCTTGGAGGCGATGCTCGGCACGGAGAGCAGGGCGAGCAGCGTCTCCCTCGGCGGGACGCCTGGTCCGACAGCCGCCGCGGGCGCCGAGTTGCCGTAGATCCAACCCAGTGGCTCCGCCGGCTCGAGGTCATACAGCGGGCAGCCGTCGACCAGCGCCTCGACCGGCATCTCGCCGACCACGTCCCCGCCACGCAAGACCCGCACCAGGCCGTTGTCGGTCACCGCGCCGATCTCCGCCGAGCCGGTCTGCCATTTCTCGCAGACGGCGATCACCTCGCCGACCCGCGCCGGCTCGACCACCGCCAGCATCCGCTCCTGCGACTCCGACACCATGATCTCGAAGGGCTCCATGTCGGCCTCGCGCAGCGGCACCCGCGCGACGTCGATCTCGATGCCGACGCCGCCGGCGGAGGCCATCTCGCTCGCCGAGGAGGTCAGCCCGGCGGCGCCGAGGTCCTGCAGCGAGACCAGGAGTCCCTTCTCCAGCAGCTCCAGGCAGCACTCGAGCAGCTTCGACTCCTCGAACGGGTCGCCGATCTGCACCGTCGGCCGCTTCGCCTCGTCGCCGTCGCCGAGCTCGGCCGAGGCCAGCACCGAGGCACCACCGATTCCGTCGCGCCCGGTCGAGGCGCCCATCAGCACGACCGCGTTGCCGATGCCGGCGGCGGCCGCGCGCACCATGTCCTTCTGCTTCGCCAGCCCGACGCACATCGCGTTGACCAGGCAGTTGTGCTCGTAGGGCGCCTCGAAGTAGATCTCGCCGCCGACCGTCGGCACGCCGATCGAGTTGCCGTAGTGACCGATGCCGCGCACCGCGCCGTCGAGCAGGTGGCGCGAGCGAACCGAGTCGAGCTCGCCGAAGCGCAGCGAGTCGAGGATCGCGATCGGCCGCGCACCGAGGGCGAAGACGTCGCGCAGGATCCCCCCGACCCCGGTGGCCGCGCCCTGGAAGGGCTCGACCGCGCTCGGATGATTGTGCGACTCGACCTTGAAGGCGACCGCGTGGCCCTCGCCGACATCGACGGCGCCGGCGTTCTCGCCGGGCCCCATCACCACCCGCTCGCCCTCGGTCGGCAGCCGCCGCAGCAGCTTGCGGGAGTGCTTGTAGGCGCAGTGCTCGGACCAGAGCAGGCTGAACATCGCCAGCTCGACCCCATTCGGCTCCCGCCCCAGCTTCTCGACGATCAGGTCGAACTCGTCGTCGGTCAGCCCGAGCTCGCGGTGCGGTGAGCTGGCGGCAGGCGCGTTCACGCTCTCACCCCCGCAACCGCCGCGAAGACCTTCAGGCCATCCATCGACCCGGTCATCTCGTCCACGGCATGCTCGGGGTGGGGCATCAGGCCGAGCACGTTGCCGGCCTCGTTGCGCACGCCGGCGATGTCTCGCGCCGAGCCGTTCGGGTTCTGTCCCGGCGCGTAGCGGAACGCCACCTGCCCGTTCGCCTCGAGCGCATCGAGCATCTCCTCCGGCGCCCAGTACCGCCCTTCGCCGTGCTTGGCCGGGATCGACAGCCTCTCCCCGAGCATCTGGAGCGATTTGGGGGTCTCTGCCTCCTCTAATCCCACCACCTGCAGCTCGACCTGGCGGCAGACGAAGCGGAGGTCGTCGTTGAGGAGGAGGGCCCCGGGGAGGAGACCGGCCTCGCAGAGGACCTGGAAGCCGTTGCAGATGCCGAGCACGGGGCCGCCCGCCGCGGCGAACTTCGCCACCGCCCCCATCGCCGGCGAGAAGCGGGCGATCGCGCCGGCCCGCAGGTAGTCGCCGTAGGAGAAGCCGCCGGGGACGACGACTGCGTCGACTCCCTCCAGATCGCGCTCTTCGTGCCAGATCAGGCGCGCCTCGGCGCCCGTCAGCTCGCAGGCGCGCAGCGCGTCCCGCTCGTCGCAGGATCCGGGGAACTGGACCACTCCCCAGATCACAGCTGCTCGATCTCGAAGTCCTCGATCAGCGGGTTGGCGAGCAGCTTCTCGCAGAGCTCCGGCAACGCATCCGGCTGATCGGTCTCCAACTCGACCACCCGCCCGACCCGCACATGCCCGATCCCCTCAAAGCCGAGCGCCGGCAGCGCCCGCTCGACCGCCTTGCCCTGCGGATCGAGGATCCCCTCCTTCGGCCGGATCAGGACCCTCGCTTTCGCCACTAGAAGGAGCGCTCCGCGAGCCGCTCGTAGGCCTCGACGTACTTGGCCCGCGTCTGCTCGATCACGTCGGCCGGCAGCTCCGGCGCCGGCGGCCGGTGGTCCCAGCCGGCGGCGTCGGCCCAGTCGCGCACGAACTGCTTGTCGAAGGATGGCTGCGTCTTGCCCGGCTCGTAGCGATCGGCGGGCCAGAAGCGCGAGGAGTCGGGCGTCAGCACCTCGTCGGCGAGGACGATCTCAGCGCCGGCGTGGCGGCCGAACTCGAACTTGGTGTCGGCGAGGATGATCCCGCGCTCGGCGGCGTGCTCGGCGCCGCGCTGGTAGACCTCGATCGAGACCCGCCGCAGCTCTTCCATCAGCGCTCGGTCGCCGACGATCTCCGCCGCCCGCTCGAAATCGACGTTCTCGTCGTGATCGCCCAGCTCGGCCTTGGTCGCCGGAGTGAAGATCGGCTCCGGCAGTCTGTCGGACTCGAGCAGGTTGGGGGGCAGCTCGATCCCGCAGACCGTGCCATCCACCCTGTATTCCTTCCAGCCCGAGCCGGAGAGGTAGCCGCGGACGACGCACTCCACCGGGTACATCTCCAGCCGCCGCACCCGCATCGCCCGCTCAGCGACCTCCTCGGGCACATCGGCGGAGAGGAAGTGGTTGGGGACGATGTCGCCGGTCAGCTCAAACCAGAATTCCGAGATCCGATTGAGGACCTTGCCCTTGTCGGGCACCGGCGTCGGCATCACCACGTCGTAGATCGAGATCCGGTCCGAGGCGACCATCAGCAGGTCGTCCTCCCACTCGTAGATCTCGCGCACCTTGCCCGAGGAGTGGAGCTTGAGGTCGGCGACGGCAGGCATTAAGCCGATGCTAACCATCGGCGCAGCGGAGGGCGTTCGCGCCCGGGTCTGCGATCCTTCACCGGTCGATGCTCCCTCCGGAACCGAAGAGTTCGCCGCTGGTTCAGACCCTGAGGT
>JASLJO010000266.1 GCA_030152505.1 Solirubrobacterales bacterium
CTCGCGGGCGGTCACGGCGCCCGCGAGCGAGCGCCGAGACATTCCACCGGTCGCTGGGGCAGGTGGTAGCTGAGGACTTCGGCATAGACGCGCGCGCCGCGAATCGCGGGGAAGGATCTGATCCGCCATTCCCCCGCAACGGGCGAGACTCGGGCCACGACCCTGTCCTTGCCCGGCAGCGCATGCATGAGGCGCACGGTGCTGGATTCGCAGAACTCGGACGGAGCGTCGGTGACGATGCTGCCGCTGATCCTGCCGGCGCCACGGTCGACGCCGATCGTCAGCGCGACGGGATAGGTGTGGGTGGTCTCCGCGGAGGCCGGGGAAACGACGGCGAGGATCGAGGCGATCAAAACGACGAGTATTCCCAGCGGCTTTCCTTTTCCCATCACTTCAAGGTAGCAGCGGAAATCACACTGGCTGACTGGCCAGTTATTGTCCCGCCCAATGATGCGGGGAGCCAGAGCAGAGGCATTCGTCGTCCTGAGTCTGCGCCTGCTGGCGCTCAGCTTTGCCGTCGTCGGCATCCTCTTCATCGCCGTCCCCAGCGGCGTCCTCGACGTGATCTCCGACGTCGGCGAATGGTTCGGCAACGACACCCGCGCGCCGCATACCCAGGAGGATCTCTGGCTGGCTCTCGCCTTCGCCTACATGGTGGTGATCGCCGGCATCTGCCTCGTCGCCCAGGCGGACGTCGTCCGCTATCGCCCGCTGCTGCTGGTGCTCGCCGCCGGCAAGACCGCCTCGTCCCTGGGCTCACTCGCCTTCTTCCTGATCGACGAACACGTCTTCATCTATCTGCTCAACTTCCTCGTCGACGGCTTCCTCGCCCTCCTGGCGCTCTGGCTCTGGTCGCTCGCCGGTCGGGTCGACCGGCTCGCCGCGCCTGGCTGACAGCGCCCGCCGGGGCTCTCGGCCGCCGAGCAGCGCACGCTGGGGGCGATCTGCGAAGCGATGGCCCCTGCCGTCGGCGGTCTGCCCGCGGCGGAGCGTGAGGTAGACGTCTCCGGGCCGGTCGCGGAGTTCCTCACCGCGCTTTCCCCCCGTGTCCTCGCTCGGGTCCGGCTCGGCCTGCGCGCCTTCGAGTGGCTGCCCTTCCCCTGGCGCTTCAGTCACCTCGACCTGGCCGCGCGAGAAGACTTCCTGCAGCACATGGAGGGCTCCCGCTTCGGCTTCTACCACGAGCTGCTGCTGATGGCCAAGACCTTCACCACGCTCGGCTACGCGATCGACGCGCGAGTCGAGGACAGGCTCGGCCTGCAGACGACCTGCCGCCTTGCCGACGGAACGCTGCCCGAGCCGGCCGGCCCGCTGGGCGACCTCGTTCCCGCCGGCGAGGGCGAGGAATGCGACGTCGTCATCGTCGGGTCGGGTGCCGGGGGCGCGGCCGCGGCGGCGACCCTGGCCGAGGCGGGACTCGACGTGATCGTGCTGGAGGCCGGCCAGAGCTACACCCGCGACACCTACCCCGCGGACCCACTCGACGCGATCGCCTCGCTCTACCGCGACGGCGGCTTGACGATCGCCGAGGGGCGCCCGCCGATCCCGGTGCCGGTGGCGAAAGCCGTCGGTGGCACGACGGTGATCAACTCGGGGACCTGCTTCCGCGCCCCGGAGACCGTGCTGGCGGACTGGCGCGACCGATATGGGGTCGAGTGGGCCGATCGGCTGGACCCCGATTTCGCCGAGGCCGAGGAGTTCCTGCGCGTCACGCCGCTCGACCCCGAGAGAATGGGTCGCAACGGTCAGCTGGCGATGGAGGGCGCGGCTGCGATCGGCGCCAGCGGCGGGCCGATCGCTCGCAACGCTGGCAGCTGCGTCCAGTGCAGCTCCTGCCCCTATGGGTGCCGAGCCGACGCCAAGCGAGGCATGCACGTCAGCTACATACCGCGCGCGGTCGCCGCCGGCGCCCGCCTGCGGACCGGGGTCGAAGCGCGCCGCATCCTGGTCGAGGACGGCCGTGCCGTCGGCGTTCGCTGCGTCGCCGGGGCCGAAGGCGAGCGCAACGGCAATCGCCGCCCCTACACGGTCCGTGCTCGGCGCGCGACGATCGTCGCCGGTGGCGCCCTCGGCACGCCGGAGCTGTTGCTGCGCTCAGGCCTCGGTGGCGACCAGGTCGGCCGCAACCTCCACATGCATCCCGCCTGCTGGGTGGGGGCACGCTACGCCGAGGAGGTGCGGGGCTGGGAAGGGGTGATGCAGAGCTACTACGTCGACGAGTGGGAGTCCGAGCGGGTCCTGCTCGAGGCGACCTTCACCCCACTCCCCTTCGGCGGGGCGTGGCTGCAGGGATCCGGCCGGGAGCACCAGGAGGCGATCCTCGACTTCGGCCACGTCAGCTCGATCGGGGTCCAGCTCACCGACGAGTCGGCCGGACGGGTCGGAATAGCCCGCGACGGCTCGATCCGGGCCGGCTACCGGCTGAGCGACGAGGACGCACGGCGCGTCGTCTTCGGCATCGCCCGCGCCGCCGAGATCCATTTTGCCGCCGGCGCATCCGAGGTCTATCCCAACATCGCTCGCGCCCGGGTACTCCGTCCCGGCCAGCTCGCCGAGTTCGAGGCGACGCGTTTCAAGCCCTCGGAGCTGCGCCTGGAGGCCTTTCACCCGATGGGGACGGCGAGGATCTCCGCCGACCCCGGCGAGGGAGTCTGCGCCGCCGACGGCTCGGTCAACGGCGTCGCCGACCTCCATATCGCCGACGCATCGCTCTTCCCCACCGCCGTCGGCGTCAACCCGATGATGACGATCATCGCCTTCGCCAAGCAAGTCGCCAGCGGGCTTATACCGGCGTAGGGCGGTGTCCTCGGTCGGCCGTCTGCGGGTCACGCACTTTAGTGCGCTCCCCTTGCCGGCCTCCCTGCGTCCTAGCCCTACTTGGTCTAAGCCCGCTGTGGGTTGCGTCAGGTCCCCTGATCCGGATTTTTGCTCAGACGGTCGGCGGTGTCGCTGAAGGTGAGGCCTTCCTCGCGCATTGCGCTGTAGCCGCCGTAGGCGATACCGGCGGCGGCGATCAGTCCGAGGAAGACGCCGACCCGGAGCGTCGTGTCGACGGCGACGCCGGGGAGGCCGAAGCCGGGTGGATCGACGATCCGGTAGAGGATCAACAGCACGGCGAGGCCGCCCGCCGCGGCTACGATCGCGTTGAGCGAGATCGACAGTTCCAGGTCGGCGTCGGTGAGCCGGACCAGGGCGACGCCGATCGCCAGCACGATCGCCAGCATGAGGAAGACCGGAATCACGTCGAGCGTGTCCCAGGCACTGCCACCTCCCCCGCCGCCACCCCCTTCGACGCTGCCGGAGAAGCCCGGAACGCCGGAGACCTTGGTGCCGAACCAGTCGAAGAACATGAAGACGAAGAGGAGGATCGCGGACACAGCGGAGATCTTCTCGCCGCTGCTCAGCTTGTGGGCCTCCGCCTTCACATTCTCTCCGGGAAATCGGGCTCCGGACGAGATGGCACCCGCGTCTCGGCGGCCGTGAGGGTGTTCGCCAGCAGCATCGCGATGGTCATCGGACCAACTCCGCCCGGGACCGGAGTGATCGCCGACGCGATCTCCTTGACGCTCTCGAAGTCGACGTCGCCACAGAGCTCTTGCCCGACGCGGTTCATGCCGACGTCGATCACAACCGCCCCCGGCTTCACGGCATCGACGCCAAGCAACCGCGGCACGCCGACAGCGGCGACAAGCACATCGGCACGGCGACAGATCGCGTCGAGATCGCGAGTGCGCGAGTGACAAACCGTGACAGTCGCGTCAGCGCTCAACAGCAGCCGCGCGACGGGAACCCCGACCAGCTTCGAACGGCCGACCACAACGGCTTGGGCGCCCTCCAGATCGACGCCCTCGTGACGCAGCAGCTCCATCACGCCGGCCGGAGTGCACGGGACCAAGCCCGACATTCCGTGGGCAAGCAGTCCGGCGTTGGTCGGCGTCAGACCATCAACGTCCTTGGCGGGATCGATCGCCGCGACGACACGGTCGGGATCGATGTGCTCGGGCAGAGGGAGTTGAACGAGGATGCCATCGACTTCTCCGTCCCTCCCCAGCTCCGTGACCAGACGGATCAACTCCTCCTCGGTGGTCTCGGCCGGAAGCTCATAGTTGGATGAGCGCATCTTCACTTCCTCGCAGGCCCTGTGCTTGTTGCGGACATAGACCTGGGACGCCGGGTCATCGCCAACCAGCACAGTCGCCAGTTCCGGCGCGAGCCCCCCCTCCGCGGCAGCGTAGATCCGACCCCCGCGGTACACCCGCTCCTTCACCTCTGCAGCGATTGCCTTGCCGTCGATTATCCGCGCCGCCATGCTCACCGCCTCCGGATCGGAGCATAGTCGGCCATCAGCTTGCGCTCCGCGCCGTCGCCGGCGAAGCGGACGACGACCACGCC
>JASLJO010000290.1 GCA_030152505.1 Solirubrobacterales bacterium
ACTTCGACGCCGAGTACCGCTACGACGGCAGCGGCCTCGGCGCTCTGCAGGGATTGGCGCCGGACCGCGTCGCCTACATCGGCTCGGCGAGCAAGCGGCTGACGCCCGGAATGCGCCTCGGCTGGGCGCTGCTGCCCTCGTGGCTGGCGTGGCCGCTGGTGCAGGCGAAGGCGGTCGAGGACAGCGGCTCGGAGGCGATCGGCCAGCTCGCGCTGCACGACTTCATCGAGCGTGGCGAGCTCGATCGCCACGTTCGGCGAATGCGGCTGCGCTACGCGCGGCGGCGCGAGGCCCTGCTCGAGGCGCTGGCCAAGCGGTTGCCGGCGGCACGCGTCTCCTCCGGCGCGGCGGGGCTCTACGAGCTCCTCGAGCTTCCCACCGGAACCGACGAGGCGGCTCTGGTCAAGGCGGCCGCCGAGCGCGGGGTCGGGCTCGAGGGTCTTTCCCTCCACCGCTTCGAGCCGGCGGGGCCCCCGGGCCTCGTCCTCGGTTTCGCCTGCCTCTCCGAGCCGGCGATCGAGCACGGCATCCGCCTGCTCGCCGAGGCCCTCCAGTGACGTGCCGGTGCGTAGGGGTCCATATGGACACCGCAGCACCGGCACGTCCTAGGATGCCGCGACGATGAGTCACGAGCAGCCGCGTACCGCGATCGTCGCCTGCATGGACGCGCGTCTCGACGCGGCGAGCTTTCTCGACCTCTGGCCGGGGGCGGTGCACGTGATCCGCACCGCCGGCGGGCGCGTCAGCGACGACGTGATGCGCTCACTCGCCGCCTCCTGCGCCATGGGAACGGAGCGAGTGCTGATCGTCCACCACACCGATTGCGCGATGGCCGCCCATACCGACGAGGAGATCCGCGAGCTGTTGCCGCCCGGGCCGCAACCGGAGATCGACTTCCTCATGATCGACGACCCGATCGCCGCCCTGACCCGTGACGTCCACGCGGTCAGGGGCTCGACCCTGCTGCCGGCGGACACCGACGTGCGCGGCTTCGTCTTCGACCTCGACACGGGGGAGGCCGGAGAGATCGAGATCGCCGACTCTGTGGAGAATTTGGGCGGGATGCGCCGCGACTACCGGCGCGCCGAGCTCGACGAGGGCTGGCTGGCGGCGACGTGGCTCGAGCAGTTCACCCTCTGGTTCGACGAGGCGAGGACGAGCGAGGCGGTGGTCGAGCCGAACGCGATGGTCTTTGCCACGGCCGACTCCAGCGGCCATCCCTCGGCCCGCACGGTCCTGCTCAAGGCGATCGACGAGCGCGGCTTCGTCCTCTACACCAACCTGCGCTCGCGCAAGGGCCGCGAGGCGGGTGAGAACCCATGGGGCGGCCTCGTCTTCCCCTGGCACCCGATCGAGCGCCAGGTGATCGTCGCCGGCACGATCGAGCCGATCGACGCCGAGGACGCCGACGCCTACTTTGCCTCCCGTCCCTACGGCGCCCGCATTGGCGCCCTCGCCAGTCCCCAATCGCAGGCGATCGCCGACCGCTCGGTGCTGGAAGCCGCGCGCGAGGAGCTGGAAGCCCGCTATCCACTCATGGGCGACGTCCCCCGCCCCGAGCACTGGAGCGGCCTGCGCGTCGTTCCCGAGACGGTGGAGTTCTGGCAGGGTCGCCCGAACCGCCTCCACGACCGCCTGCGCTTTCGCCGCGAGGGCGAGGGCTGGATCGTCGAGCGCCTCGCGCCCTAAGGCATTCGGTACGATCTTGTAGGGAGAGCCGTCAGCGGACGAACGGGAGGGCAGATAGGTGGGGTCAGAACAGTCGCAAGCCGGCCAGTTCCGAGGAATCTACGTTTGCGTCGTGGGCTTGATCGCGGTCTTGGCGTTGGCGGTCGCGCCCGCTTACTCAAAGGCGGCCTCGCCGGTGCTTGAATTCGTCAGCCCTGCATCCGCTTTTCCCATCGACTTCACCGCCGACGGTGGGGCGGTGACCGCTGTGATGGCCGACGTCGACCCGGTCGTGCACTGCGCCGCCTCCCAAGGCGAAGGCGAAATCATCGGGCCGCGCTCGACCCTCTCGCAATATGTCTTCACGGGATGCGTGGCGACCGAAGGCGGATCGACTGCCAACTGTCAATCCGAACCCATCAATACGGGAGTAATTGAATCCGGCTTGATCGAAGCCGACCTCGTCTACATCGATCAGGCGAAGCACGAGGTCGGCATGCTTCTCAATCCGAGCGGCGGCGTCTACATGACCTTCAAATGCGGGGGCGAACTGGTCGAAGCGCGCGGCCCCTTCCTCGCTCCCGTCAGTGCGCTCAATACGCAGACCACCTCCTTCACGGCCACCCTCAGCCGCTCGGGCGCGACGCAGACCCCCAGCGAATACGAAAACGCGATCGGCGAAAAGCGGAAAGCCGTCCCGATGGGCGAATGGGAAGGCCACCCACTGGCCACGACCGGGGTGGAACTGAGCTTTGCGATCCACACCAGCGCATCGCTCGAAATAAAGGCCGTCACCTCTGCCGAAATCGAAGCCAAGCAGCGTGACGAAGAGGCAGCGGCGGCAAAGAGGCGCCAAGACGAGGAAGCCAAGGCAGCGGCGGCGGCGAAGAGGCGCCTGGAAGAGGAAGCCAAGGCGGAACAGCTCAGGCGCGCCCGGCTGCTTTCCAAAGGACTCACGCAGTGCAGGAAGGCCCATTCGAAGCACAGGCGGGTCCGCTGCGAAAAGCGGGTCAAGAGGAAGTACGGCAGCGCAATATCGCGCTGAAGTAATCGGGGCGCCCGGATTTGAACCGGGGACCTCACCGACCCGAACGGTGCGCGCTACCAGGCTGCGCCACGCCCCGAAGGCGGCGATTATCTCATGCGGCGGCGCCGACCAGCGCGCGGTCGCCGACCCGCGGGTAGTCCTCGAGGCGAAGGGGGGCGGCGAGGACGGTGCGCCGGTCGCCGGCTTCGCCGACCGGCGTCGGCCATAGACCCTCGTTGCGGCATTCAGCAGCCTGCTCGCGCAGCTGGATCGGGGGGTGCGCCAGCGAAGCGAAGGCGCCGTCGGGACTGTGCAGCAGCAGATGGGTTGCGTGCAGGGTGCGCAGGCGGTTCCGCTCGTCCCCCTCGTCGTCCCATTCGAGCCGGTTGGCGATCTCGACCCGGACGCGGCGCAGGCTCGGGGCGATCTGGTCTATCCATGCTTCCACCGTGGCGTGCAGCGGCTCCCAGATCCAGACGATGGCTCCGGCGACAGCGCCATCCTCACGTAGCTCGGCGCGTCTGCTGCCCGCCGTGCTGATCTCCGCTGTGCGGTTGGGAAGGTCGGTGAGCGTGACCTGATGTTCCTCGAGCTCCTCGCCGCCGTCGTGGCGGCGGCCGGTGGCGATCAGCTCGTCGACCAGGCTGCCGGTTGCGTCTAAGACCCGACGCTCGATCGCTTGGACGAAGCGAGCCGTGACCTCGATGTGGGGGGCGGCTCCCTCGATCAGGCACTCGGCGTGCAGCTGCGACGGCCCGTGCGGCGAGGTACGGGGGTGGACGTCCCCTTCGGCGAAGAGCCTTCTGCGGAGCTCGCTGTTCATCAGGACAGGTGCCGGGCCCATCTTGCGTCAAATGAAACACAGTCGGCAGGACAGGATCGCGCCGGGGTGGCGATTGAAGCCGCTCGTTGCGGGGTAAACCCTGAGAGACCGCATCAAAAGGCCAAACTGGAGGAACGATGGAAGCAGCTGCGACCGCTCCGAGCAAGGGGATCTTCGACAGCGCCAACCTGGAGAAGAGGGAGCAGATCGTCGAGCTCCTGCAGAAGGCCTACTGGATGGAGCTGGAGACCGTGATGAGCTACCTCGCCGCTTCGATCAACCTCGACGGCGTGCGGGCGCAGGAGATCAAGGAGTCGCTTTCGGAGGACGTCGAGGAGGAGCTCGGGCACGCCAAGCAGTTCGCCGAACGGATCAAGGAGCTATACGGTGTCGTCCCCGGCTCGGAGGAGTTCGCGGCCGAGCAGGGTTTCCTGCAGCCGCCCTCCGAGCAGACCGACACGGTCCACGTCATCCGCGGCGTGATCAAAGCCGAGACCGGCGCGATCGAGCATTACACCCGGATCATCGAGGAGACCGAGGGGGTCGATCCGGTGACGCAGGACATGACGATCGCGATCCTCCGCGACGAGCAGGGCCACCGCCGCCTCTTCGAGGGCTTCCTGCGCGAGTACGAGTTCGAGGGACTCGCCTGAGCTAGCCGTTTCGGCGGACCATCGGCTGGAAGCTCTTCCACCAGCCCTCGTCCAGCAGTGCGTGCTCGACGATTTCCAGGAGGAAGCCCTCATCGTCCTGAAGCTCATAGCTGACCACGGGTGGCTCGGCATGCTCGTCGACCAGCAAGACGTGGGCGATCAGCAAGAATGGGGGCCGGCTGAGCCAGCGCTCTCCGGGACGGGGAATCGACTTCGTGTCGATCATGGCGATTGCGTACCCGCCTGTGAAAGAGCGAAAACTCCGGCCGGCCCTCGATGGACAAGTGAGTTCGTGAGGGTTACTGTCCTTTCGGTACGTGCGGTAACCATCGGAGGCTGAGAATCGACTGGATCGCCATAGGCGTAGCGGTGCTGGCGGCCCTGCTGACGTTAGGTCTGCTGGCGATAATGGCGGTGCGCGAGCGCACGGCGCGACGACGCTTCCAGATTCTCGCTGACATCGCGGCGGTCTCCGATGCCCGCGGCTCGCTGGAGGACGCGTTCGATGCGATCTGCGCGATTCTCGTTCCCGGGATTGCCGACTTCTGCATGATCGACGTCATGGACGAGGATCGCGTTCCCCGCCGCCTCGCGGTCCGGGTCGCACCAGGCGGCGAGCCTCGGTTCGAACGCCGCCTGGCCGAGCGAATGCCGTCGACGCCGCCGCGCATGGTCGCCGGCGACGACTCGTCGCTGGCGCCGCGCTTCTATGAGCGCATGTCCGAAGACGACCTGCGGGGGCTCTCCCGCGACGAGGAGGACTTCGAATTCCTCAGCAGCGTGGAAATGCGATCGGCGATCACCGTCGCGCTGCAGGCGCGCGGCGAAGTCACCGGCACGCTGACGATCGGCGTCGCCTGGTCGGGGCGCCGCTACCGGCGCGAGGACGCCCGCTTCGCCTGGATCCTCTCCGGCCGAGTCGCCCTGGCGCTTGACAACGCCGGCCTCTTCGCCAACCTCGAGCGGGCCGAGCGGGCGCGCTCGGAGATCGCTGAGACGCTGCAGCGCGGCCTCCTGCCCGCGCCGCTGCCCCACATCAGCGGCTGGTCGGTGGCGGCGATGTACCAGCCGGCGGGGGCCGAGAACGAAGTCGGCGGTGACTTCTACGACGTCTTCCGCGTGTCGGGCGGTTGGATGCTGGCGATCGGCGACGTCACCGGCCGCGGCGCCCATGCCGCCTCGGTCACCGCCGTCGCCCGCTACACGTTGCGCACCGCCGCCGTGCTCACCGGCGACCCGCTGGTTGCTCTGCGCACGCTCAACCAAGCTCTGCTCGTGCGCGGAGACTCGGCACTCTGCAGCCTGGCCGTGATGACGCTCAGCGACGATCTCTCCGAGCCGGTCCGGTTCGCCGTGGCCGGGCACCCACCGCCGCTGTTGGTCGATGGCGATGCGGTGAGCGAGATGGCAGACACCGCCCCGGTATTGGGCGCCTTCCCGGACGCCGAGTGGAGCATCTCGCGGGCCGAGGTGGAGCCGGGCCAGCAGCTCATCGTCGTCACCGACGGGATCATCGAGGCGCAGGGGTCGGAGGGGCGGTTCGGCGAGGCCCGCCTGCGCGCCGAACTGAGCGGCACGAGCAACCCCGCTCTCGCTGTGCAGGTGCTCGAGGGGTCGCTGCGCTCCTTCACCGAGGGACGGCTCGAGGACGACGTGGCGATGCTGGCGATCGCCCGCGCCTCGCGCGAGTCCTCGACGTCATCGGTGAACATCTTGATAGAGCAGCCGATCTCCCTCGCTGCTCAGCCTGGGGCGAGTTGATGCCGCTGTCCGACCTGGCACTCGTCAAGCGCCTCTACGAGTGCTTCAACCGCCGCGACGAGGAATGCATCATCGAGCTCTGCGATGAGCGGATGGAATTCTTTCCGGTCGTTACCGCCCAAGCGGTCGGCCGCGAGGCACCCTACCGCGGCGGCGCCGGGCTACGCGACTACCTCGCCGACGTGGCCCAGGTCTGGGACGAGCTGCGGATATCGCCGAGCGAGGTCGAGGTGCGGGGCGAGTTCGCGCTCGTCCTCGGCCGCGTCTACGCCCGCAGCCGCGAGCTCGGCATCCGTGACGTCCCCGCCGCCTGGATCTGGCAGGTCCGCGACGGCCAGGTCGTCCGCGGCGAGGTCTTCCCAGATCCCGAGCAGGCCGGCGAGCGCTTCGCCGCGCTGGCGTAGCTCAGCCGCGTAGCTCTGCCAGCGCGTCGCCGCGCTGCTCGTGCATCGAGATCGACGACTCGACCCCGGTGATCTTCAGCAGCCGGCGCACCTGATGGTTGTCGCAGCAGAGCACCAGCCGGCCGCCGCCGGAGCCGTTGTCCTTGTCGCCGAGCCGCTGCCAGGCGCGAACGATCAGGGCGATGCCCGTCGAGTCGATGAATTCGCACTCGGAGAGGTCGAGCATGATCGAGGCGTCCGATTCCGCGAGCGCCTGCTGGAGGCCCCGCTCGAGCTCGGGCGCGGTGTTCATATCAAGCTCCCCCCGCACCGCGAACGCCTGGATGCCGTCGTCGAGCACTTCGCTCTGCACCTCGAATGGAACCGGATTCACGATCTGATCCTACAACAGGGCGGAGCATTCTCCTGTCATATTTCGGCAGGTCTGGTTTGTCCTCGGAACAGTGGGGGTAGCCGGAAAACTCAGAAGCACGACGACTATGCTCGTGGCCGCGGGACTCCCTCTCCGCTGGCAAGGATGCGGTCCATCTCCGACACCATGGAACTCGACGAAAGGCCCAAGGGGTTGCAGATCATGCTGCCCGCCAGATCTGAGAACGTCGCTGTCATCCGGCACGCGCTCGCCGGCCTTGCCGAGGAGATCGGCATGGACGAACCCGGGCTGGCCGACCTGAAGACGGTCGTAACCGAGGCCTGCATGAACGTCGTCCTCCATGCCTATGAGGGCGAGCCGGGGCCGCTCAACGTCGAGGCCGAGGCTGACTCGTCCGGACTCACCGTCATCGTCCGCGATGAGGGTGTCGGCATCCGGCCGCGGGCCGATCCCGGGCGCGACAGCCTACGGCTCGGCCTCTCGCTGATTGCCGCGCTCTCCAGCAGCTTCTCGTTCTCGGGGGGTCTCAACCAGGGGACCGAGATCACCATGCGCGTGCCGTTACGGGGTGGGGGCGCCGACGGCCGCGGTGACACGGTCGAGATCAAGCCGCAGCTGAGCGACCGCACCGAGCTGGTGATCGATCGCTCCGATCTGCTCGGGCCGGTGCTGGCACGCGTGGTCGGTGCGCTGGCGGCGCGGCGCGACCTCTCAGTGGACCGCGTCTCCGACGCCGTCCTGGTCACCGACGCGATCTCGGCCGCGGCGCCGAAGCGGTTCGCGGATGGCCGTGTGCGTCTGGGGCTGGACGAGAGCGCCGGCGGCATCGCCCTGCGCCTCGGACCGATGAAAGCCGGTGCGGCCGGTCACATCCGCGAAGACCTCCGCGTCCCCGATATCGATAGCTCGGTGGAGAAGCTTGCCGATGAGCTCGCCGTCGAGGAGCATGACGATGGCGAGTACCTCGTCATTCGCTTTGCTGCTCCCTGATCTGCTCCCGGATGCGTGAGAGCGCGCGGCGCAGGATACGCGAGACGTGCATCTGCGAGTGGCCGATGTGCGCGGCGATCTGCGACTGCGTCATGTCCTCGGCGAAGCGTAGGCGCAGCACGAGGCGCTCGCGGTCGTCGAGATAGGGGAGGGCGGCATCGAGCGCGATCCGTCCCTCGACCAGCTCGAAGGACTCGTCCTCGGAGCCGATCCACTCGGCCGGCGGCGACTCCTCTGGATCCTCCCCGCCCGCCGGCCGGTCAAGCGAGAGCGGGCGGCGGTTGTGGTCGGCCTCCATCACCTCGAGCACGTCGGTCTGCTCCACCTCCAGAAGCTCGGCGATCTCGCCGACCGAAGGCGAGCGCTGCAGGTCTTTGGTCAGCTCGGTGATCGCTTTGTCGACTTCGGCCATACGGTCGTGCAGGCCGCGCGGCACCCGCACCGTCCAGACCCGGTCACGAAAATGACGTTTGAGCTCGCCGAGGATGGTGGGGGAGGCGAAGGCGGTGAAGGGGATGCCACGCTCGGGATCGAAACGGTCGACAGCGTTGAGCAGCCCCAGGTTGGCCACCTGGAGCAGGTCGTCGAAGGACTCGCTGGCGCCCCGATACCGCAACGCCAGCCGCTTGGCGAAGGGCATGTTGCGGCGC
>JASLJO010000025.1 GCA_030152505.1 Solirubrobacterales bacterium
GTCCGAACGAGGGACACCCGGCCCCACCCCTACGACGACTAGGCTGCACGTCGAATGGGCCTCGTCTACGCAGTGTCGAACCAGAAGGGCGGCGTCGGCAAGACGACGACTGCGGTCAACCTGACCGCCTGCGTGGCCGCCGCCGGCTCGCAGACCCTGCTGGTCGACCTCGACCCCCAGTGCAACGCCACGGTGGCTTTGGGCGGCGATCGGGATGCCCACCCGTCCTCGTATGACTGCCTGATCGGCGACGTCTCGGTGGCCGAAGCAGCCCGGCCCGCGGGACCCGACAACCTCTGGATGGTGCCGGCCAACCGTGACCTCGCCGGCGCGGCGGTCGAGCTCCCCCGCCTCGAGGGTTCGGAGACGCGTCTGCGCGAACGGCTCGGGCCGCTACGCGAGCGCTTCGCCTTCACCATGCTCGACTGCCCGCCGTCGCTCGGCCCGGTCAGCGTCAACTCGCTGGTCGCCGCCGACCGCGTGATCGTGCCGGTGCAGGCGGAGTACCTGGCGTTGGAGGGCCTGGTCCAGTTCCTCGACACCCTGGGAATGATCCGCCGCGAGCTCAACCCGGCACTGAACGTGTCGGGCCTGTTGATCACCATGCACGATGAGCGCACGCGGCTCGCCCAGGACGTGGAGCGAGAGCTGCGCGAGCATTTCCCCGAGATGGTCTTCGAGACGGTCATACCGCGCAGTGTCAGGGTCGCCGAGGCGCCGAGCTACGGTCTGCCCGTGACCGAGCACGCCCCCACCTCGCGTGGCGCCGGCGCCTACCAGGACCTGGCCAAGGAGCTGGTGAGCCGTGGCTGAGGCGGCGAGGAAGGCCAAGGCGAAGCGCGGCATGGGCCGCGGCCTCG
Organism: Solirubrobacterales bacterium; assembly: GCA_030152505.1. GTDB lineage: Bacteria > Actinomycetota > Thermoleophilia > Solirubrobacterales > 70-9 > VRUE01. The sequence continues at coordinate 861 of JASLJO010000025.1, forward strand.
CGGCGATCCTTCCCGAGACCGCCCCGGGCGCCGACGTCGGCGACCTGCGCGAGCTGCCGGTCGACCTGATCAAGCCCAACCCGAACCAGCCGAGGACCAAGTTCGACCCCGATGCCCTGGCCGGCCTCGCGGCGTCGATCGAGAGCAGCGGCGTCGTGCAGCCGCTCTTGGTCCGGCCGCTGCACGACGGCAGCTACGAGCTGATCGCTGGCGAGCGGCGCTGGCGAGCGGCGCGGCAAGCGGGCCTCGAGAAGGTCCCCGCTGTCGTGCGCGACTCCGAGCAGGCCGAGCGCCTGCAGGTCGCGCTGATCGAGAACATGGTTCGCGAGGACCTCAATCCGGTAGAGGAGGCACGCGCCTGCGCCGCCCTGGTGGAGGATCTCGGACTCACGAAAACGGATCTCGCCCAGCGTGTCGGACGCAGTCGTGAGGCGATCTCCAACCTGATTCGGCTACTCGATCTTCCCGACGATGCGATTGCCTTGCTCGAGTCGGGGAAGCTGAGCGCCGGCCACGGCCGCGCCCTGCTGGCCGTTTCGGGCAACGACCTGCGCCGCCGCCTCGCCCGCGACGCGGCAAGGGGAGGGTGGTCCGTACGGGAGACCGAGAATAGGGTTAAGCTGGCCGGCCAGCCAAGGCGCCGGAAACGGGCGAACTCGCCCGTCAGCGCGGAGGAGGAGGCGGCGATGCGTGAGGCCGCCGACAGGCTCGAGACCGCGATTGGCCACGAGGTCAAGGTGCGCTCGCGCGGGGGGGAGGTGGCGGTCGAGATCCGCTTCGCCGACCTCGACGAGGCCCTGGCCCTGGCCGCTATCATCGCCCCAAGCTCGGGCGATTAGCTCAGTTGGTTAGAGCGCGTCTCTGATAAGGACGAGGTCCCTGGTTCGAATCCAGGATCGCCCACTGCCGCGATGCGACGGGATCTTCCCGGCAAAGCGGCCCAAGGCCGTACCTATAATGGGCGATCCACCTCGGTCCGGAGCGAATTTTGCAGCAGATGCAGATCTACGGGGTCAGCTTCGACATGGTCGGCAAGCAGCCGATCGTGTTGTTGAAGACGGTTGACGGCAACCAGTTCCTACCGATCTGGATTGGCCATCCCGAGGCGGCGGCGATCCTGATGAAGTTGCAGGGGGCCTCGACCCCGCGGCCGATGACCCACGACCTGCTCTCCGACATGCTCGAGCAGCTCGACGCCAAATGCGAGCGGGTCGCCGTTACCGAGCTGCGCGACAACACCTTCTACGCCTCGATCACGGTCTCGATCGACGGTTCCGAGCTCGAGATCGACTCCCGCCCCTCCGACGCCCTCGCCCTCGCCGTCCGCGTGTCGGCGCCGATCTTCGCTGCCGAGGAGGTGATCGAGGAGTCGGCGATCGAGTTCGAGCATGAGGTCGAGGACACCGAGGAGGTCGTCGACAAGTTCAAAGAGTTCCTCGACGAGGTCACTCCGGACGACTTCGCCGAGCAGTAGACCGGTTCCGGCGCGGGGTGCCGCGGGCGGCTAGGCCGAGCCCTCGCCGGTCTTGCGAAAAGGGAGCACGTCGCCGGCCTCGCCCTCAACGGCCGCGTCGGGCTGCGCTTCCGCGGCCGCCACCACATCATGCTCGCCCGTCAAGGCGCCGTAGAGCTCGACCTGCTCGGCGATCGCCTTGCCGATGCGCCGCACCCCCTCGCGTATTTCCTCCTCGCCGACGCCGGAGAAGTTGAGTCGCATCGAGTTGCGCCCCCTGCCCTCCTCGACGAAGGCGGCCTGCCCGGGGACGAAGGCGACGTCCTCGCGCAGCGCCCGCGCCAGCAGATCGCCGGTGTCGATGTACTGCGGCAGCGTCGCCCAGATGAAGAGGCCCCCTTCGGGTTCGGTCCAGGTCGCCTGGCTGGGGAAGTGCTCGCGCAGCGCCGCGACCATCGTGTCGCGGCGCGAGCGGTAGACCTTCACCAGCTCGTCGATGTACTCGCGCCAGCGGCCTTCGCGGAAGTACTCGCGGACGAAATGCTGGGTCAGGGTCGAGGTGCAGAGGTCCGACGCCTGCTTGCCGAGGACGATCTTCTCCATCAACGGTGGCGGCGCCACGGCCCAGCCGAGGCGGATGCCCGGCGAGAGGATCTTCGAGAAGGTGCCGACGTAGATGACGTAGTCGCCGCCGTCGAGCTGGTAGAGGGGCGGCAGGGGCTCACCACCGAAACGCAGCAGGCCGTAGGGGTTGTCCTCGACGACGATCAGCTCCCGGCTTCTGGCGAGCTCGACCAGGCGGCGTCGCCTCTGCAGTGACATCGTTACCCCAGCCGGGTTCTGGAAGCTGGGCACCGAGTAGACGAATTTGGGCTGACGGCCCTCCCGGTCGAGTCGGGCGAGCACCTCTTCCAGCTTGGCGATGTCCATCCCCTCCTCGTCGCAATCGATCTGGATCGTCTCGGCCTGGTAGCTGCAGAAGACCGGTACCGCTCCCGGGTAGGTGGGCGCCTCGCAGACGACGACGTCGCCGGGATCGACCAGGGTCTTGCAGATCAGGTCGATCGCCTGCTGCCCGCCGGTGGTGACGATGACGTCTTCGGGGTCGGGCAGCATTCCCTCCGCCCCCATCACCTCGACGATGCAGTCGACGGTCTCCTCGAAACCCTCGGTCGGCCCATACTGGAGAGCCTCCGCGGTCGACTCCTGGGCGATGCGCGTCATCTGCGCGGCAAAGGTGCCGGCCGGAAAGGTCGAGGTGTCGGGTAGGCCACCGGCCAGTGAGATCACCTCGGGCCGCGCGGTGATCGCCATCAGGTCGCGCATCGCCGAGGAGCGCATCACCGCGGTGCGAGCGGCAAAAAGACCGGCGTAGCGTTCGACGTCCCGGCTGCGGGTCTGGGCGCGGCGCCGCCGCGGCGTCTCTTCCATCCCTGAAGTGTAGGTTTTCCTCGTGAGCTTCCTCGAAGGCGCCGGCCTCGAGCTCGGCATCGGCATTGCGATCGGCATGCTTGCCGGCACGACCGGCACGCGCGGATCGGCCCGCGGTCGGATGACCCTGCTCGCCGTGGTGATCGGGCTGATCGTCGGCTTCCTGCTCGCCGGCACCGCCGATCTGGGCGGCCTGATCGGCGCGATCTTCTGCGCGGTCGGGGCGGTGCTCGGCTGCCTCGTGGTCAGCGACGTGGTCAGCGGCGCCGGCCGCCGCGAGGGCGGCGGAGGAGGGGCGCTGGCTTTCATCGTCTCACTTGCCGCCCTGGTCGTGATCGCCGCCGCCCTGCTGCTGCCCGTGCTGACGCTGCTCGCCATCGTCGCCCTCGTCTGGCTCGGCGTCGCCCGTCAGCGCCGCGCGAAGCGCAAGCACGCCGGCCTGCGCGTACTGCGCTGACCGACCCTGTTCGCCGGCCTTCATCATTCGCGGCAGATGCCCGCCAAGAAGCTGGTCCTGACCTACGTCGACTCGCTGCGCACCGACATGCTCGAAGGGGCGGTGGCAGAGGGCAGGGCGCCGGCCTTCGCCGCCCTGCTCGAGCGCGGCGTGCTGATTCCCGACTGCGTCTCCAGCTTTCCCTCGGTGACCCCGGTCGCCTGTGCGGAGATGGTCACCGGGACGGCGGCGGACCGCCACTGGATCAGCGGCATGAACTGGTTCCACCGGCTCGAGCGGCGCTACGTCGAGTACGGCTCCTCGCTTGAGGCCACGCGGACGGTCGGCGTCTTCCGCGCCCTCTACGACCTCGTCTACAACATGAACCTCGCTCACCTCAGCCCGGAGGTCGACACTCTCTTCGAGCGGCTCGACGACGCCGGCCTGCGCACCGCCTGCACGCCGTTCCTGATCTACCGTGGCCGCCACCGCCACGAGGTCTCGCTCGACGGGTTGATGCGCCGGGCGGTGGAGACGACGCGGCTCAAATTCCGCCACCACACCTGGGGCCCGACCGACCTCTTCTACGGTGACCTCTACGCCAGCCGCGAGGTCCCCTGCAAGTCGACCTCAATCCCCGGCAACCGCGACGGCTACGCCGCCTGCTGCGGGGCCGAGCTGCTGAAGGAGGACCTCTACGACTTCCTCCTC
>JASLJO010000041.1 GCA_030152505.1 Solirubrobacterales bacterium
AGCAGCGACTTGCGCTCATCGGCGCCCATGCGGGGCTCGTAGCGGGTGGCCTCGCGCCACATCTCGGCGACCTCGGAGGCGCTCCAGTGACCGGTGGCGACCCCGGCCAGATGGGCGGCCCCGACGGCGGTCGTCTCGGCGATTTTCGGCACGACCACCGACGCACCGAGCACGTCGGCCTGAAACTGCATCAGCCAGCGGTTGGCGACCGCACCGCCGTCGGCTTTCAGCTCGCTCAGGCGCTCGCCGGCGGCGGCCTCCTCGGCCCGTACCGCGTCGACGGTCTGGTAGGCGATCGCCTCCAGCGCCGCCCGCGCCAGATGAGCCCGGCCACTGCCGCGGGTGAGGCCGACGATCGTGCCGCGTGCGTAGGGGTCCCAGTGGGGCGAGCCGAGCCCGGTCAGCGCAGGGACGAAGTGGACGCCGCCGTTGCCCTCCAGAGAAGCGGCAAGCGCCTCGCTCTCCCCCGCCTCGCCGATGATTCCCAAGCCGTCGCGCAACCACTGCACGGCGGCGCCGGTGACGAAGATCGAGGCCTCGAGCGCGTAGGCGATCTCCTCACCGGCGGCGCAGGCGACCGTGGTCAGCAGCCCCTCGCTCGGCTCGGGCGCCTCGCCACCCGTGTGGAGCAGGACGAAGCTGCCGGTGCCGTAGGTGTTCTTGGCGCTGCCCGCCCGGTGGCAGGCCTGGCCGAAGAGCGCCGCCTGCTGGTCGCCGGCGATCCCGGCCACCGGCACCTCGCCGCCGAACTCGGCGGTCGTGCCGTAGACATGGGCCGAGGGCAGCGGCTCCGGCAACCGCGCCGGGTCGATGCCGAGCAGCGAGCAGAGCTCCTCATCCCAGGCGAGGCGGTGGATGTCGAAGAGCAGCGTGCGCGAGGCGTTGGTGTAGTCGGTCGCGTGGCGACCGGTCAGCTTGAACAGCAGCCAGGAGTCGATCGTGCCGAAGACGGCCCGCTCGGTTCCCTGCGCGTTGCGCAACAGCCACTCGATCTTGGTGCCGGAGAAGTAGGGGTCGAGGACGAGCCCGGTCCGCTCCCGCACCAACGGCTCATGTCCCTTCCGGCGCAGCTCGTCGCAGCGGGCGGCGGTGCGACGGTCCTGCCAGACCAGCGCCCGGTGCAGCGGCTCGCCGGTCGCCGGGTCCCAGGCGACGACCGTCTCGCGCTGATTGGCGATCCCGATCCCGTCGAGCTCGCGGCCCTCGATGCCGGCGTCGGCGATCGCCTCCGAGGCGACCCGCCGCGTCACCTCCCAGATCTCGGTCGCGTCGTGCTCGACCCAGCCCGGCTGGGGGAAATGCTGCTCGAACTCCGAGTAGGCGCGCCCGGCCACCCGCCCCTCGGCGTCGAAGACGAGGCAGGTCGTCCCGGTGGTCCCCTGGTCTATTGCGAGGATCACGCCACGCGCTCCTTCCGGCGGGAAAGGTAGACGCGGGCGAAGTCGGCGAGCTGGCGGGCACGGTGGGCGAAGCCGGCGAGAGAGCGGCCAGTGGCGCGGTGAGAGAGGTCGAGCTCGTACTCGCGCAGGCGATAGCCGGCGCGAACGGCGTCGATCGTCATCCCGACCTCCATCCCATAGCCGCGGGCGAAGGGGAGCGTGGCGCGCAGCACATCGGTCCGCATCGCCCGCTGGCCGGAGATCGGCGCGCCCGTCGCCAGGCCGCAGCGGCGGCGGATCGCCCAGCGGGCGAAGCTGAGCGCGATGCCGAAGCCGCCGCCGACGCGGCGGCTGAAGGTGGCGACCGCGAGGTCGCACTCGCCGCGTTCGACCGCCTCGACCAGCGTCTTCAGCTCGGCGGCGGACGCACCGAGGTCGCCGTCACACAGCAGCACCATTCCCAGCGCGGACTCGGCGCTCAACGCCGCCTCGACCGCGGCGGTGACATTGGCGCCCTTGCCGTGGGGCCGGCCGCGGCTGACCACCCGCGCGCCGGCGGTCAGCGCCGCCTCCGCCGTACCGTCCTCGGAGGCGTCGTCGGCGACCCACAGCGCGGCCTTCGGCATGATCGCGTGCAGTGCGGCCAGCGTCGCGCCAACCCGATCGGCCTCGTTGCGGGCAGCGACGATCACGGCCATAGCAGGCTCAGGGTCGGACACGACGGATATTGTCCCCGCCCATGGCGGACATCGAGGCGCACATAACCGGCAACGTCTGGAAAGTCGAGGTCGCGGTCGGCGACGAGGTGGAGGACGGCGACACGGTCGTCATCCTCGAGTCGATGAAGATGGAGATCCCGGTAGAGGCCGAGGACGACGGCACCGTGAAGGAGATTCGCTGCGAGGAGGGCCAGTCCGTCAGCGAAGGTGATGTCCTCGTCGTCTTGGAGTAGCGGGTGAACGAGCAGCTGGCCGGCGGCAAGCTGATCCTCGACTCGCCGGCCGAGGCGGTCGTCCGCATCCGCATCTCCAATCCCGAGCGTCGCAACGCCCTCGACCACGAGATCCTCGACACCCTGGCCGAGACCCTGCCGAGGCTCGACTCCGGAATCGAGAACCGCTGCGTTCTGAT
>JASLJO010000076.1 GCA_030152505.1 Solirubrobacterales bacterium
CCGAAGAAGTAGTCGACGCCGCTGATGATGGTGGCTGCTACGGCCAGGTAGACGAGGAGGTAGACCCAGAGGGGGGCGGGGTTGGTGGCTATCAGGGCGATTACGGCGGCGATCTGGAGGACGGTCTTCAGCTTGCCGAGCCAGCTGGCGGCGATGACGATGCCGCGCTCGGCGGCGATCGTGCGGAGGATGGTGACGGCGACCTCGCGGGCGATGATGACCATCGCCACCCAGGCTTCGAGGCGGTCGAGGGAGACGAGGGAGATCAGGGCGCCGGTGATCAGCAGCTTGTCGGCGAGCGGGTCCATCAGCTTGCCGAAGGTGGTGACCGAGTCGCGGGAGCGGGCGAAGTAGCCGTCGAGGCCGTCGGTCGCGGCGGCGAGGGCGAAGACGGCGGCCGCGAGGGTGTCGCCGTTGGGGGTCTCGCCGAGCAGGGCGACGACGACCACCGGCACCGCGAGGATGCGGAGCAGGGTCAGCGCATTAGGCAGATTGAGCGGGAACATCGGCGGCGTCCTTCTTGGCGAAGTACTCCTCGCCCTCGATGCTGATCTTCGGCAGCCAGCGGTCCATCCACTTTGGCAGCCACCAGGCGCGCTTGCCGAGCAGCACCATCACCGCCGGCACCAGCAGACAGCGGACCAGGGTCGAGTCGATCGCGATCGCGACAGCGAGGCCGACGCCGAACTCCTTCACCACCGGGTTGCCGCTGAGGACGAAGCTGGTGAAGACGCAGACCATGATCGCCGCCGCCGAGGTGATCACCCGGCCGGTGTTGGCCAGCCCTTCGACCACCGCGCGGCGCTCGTCGCCATACTCCTCGTAGTGCTCGCGCATCTGCGTCAGCAGGAAGACCTCGTAGTCCATCGAGAGGCCGAAGAGGATCGCGAACATCAGCAGCGGGACGAAGCTGACGATCGGGATCGCGTGGTCGAGTCCGATCAGCGACGAGCCCCAGCCGAGCTGGAAGACCGCGGTGACGACGCCGTACGCGGCGGCGACCGAGAGCAGGTTCATCGCAGCCGCCTTGACCGGCACCAGCAGCGAGCGGAAGGCGAGCAACAGGACGACGAAGCTGAGCGCGACGACGATCCCGATCATCAGCGGCAGCTTGTCGGCGATCTGGGTGGCTAAGTCGATGTAGCCGGCGGTCTGACCGCCAACGTAGGCAGCGGCGCTGGTCCCGTGCAGCGCTTGGGGAATCGTCGTGTCGCGCAGCCCTTCGACCAGGCTGACGGTCTCGTCGGCCCAGGGCGCGGATTTGGAGATCACCGTGAAGACCCCCGTCGTCCCCGCCTTGTCGAGACTCGGTGCGGCGACGGCGGCGACGTCGCCCGCCGCCCCGACCTGCCTCTCGAGGACCGGCAGGACCCGCTGGGCTTCCTCCGGCGTCTTGAACTTCGCCGCGACCAGGAGCGGTCCGTTGACGCCGGGGCCAAAGCCCTTGGTCAGCTGGTCGTAGTTCTGACGGGCGGTGGTCGACTTGGGCAGGGCGCTGAGGTCGTTCTGCCCCAGCTCGAGCTGGAAGATCGGCAGCGCAAGGACAATGAGCACCGACAGCGCCGCCAGCGCCGAGCGCCAGGGCCGCTGGGCAACCGCGCGCGCCCATTTGCGCCAGCCGTGTGGCTCGTGGTCGTCGGGGCCGGCGCTCGTTCCGGGCACCCGCATCGAGTTGATGTGCGGACCGAGCGCGCCCAGCATCGCCGGCAGCAGGGTCGCCGCGGCACAGACGGCGACGACGACGGCGATCCCCGCAGTGAAGCCGAGGGTGCTGACCAGGGGAATGCCGGCGAAGGAGAGCGAGCAGAGCGCGATCACCACGGTGAAGCCGGCGAAGACGACGGCGCCGCCGGCGGTCGCGGTGGCGCGGGCGACTGACTCGCGCAGGTCCATGCCATCGGCGAGCTGCAGTTTGTGGCGGGTGACGATGAACAGCGCGTAGTCGATCCCCACCCCGAGGCCGATCATCGTCGCAAGGGTCGCCGCGACGCTCGGCACTTCGATCGCGTTCTCCAGCAGGCGGATGATCGAGAGCGAGATCGCCAGGCCGATGATCGCCGAGCCGATCGGCATCACCATCGCCGTCGCCGTACCGAAGGCGAAGAGCAGGATGACGATCGCGGCAGCGATCCCGATCGCATCGCTGACGCCCGTATCGGGCTTGGAGAGCTGCTGCCCGACATAGCTGCCGACGGAGGTATCGAGACCGGCCTTCTCCGCCGGGTCGGCGGCGTTCAGCACCGCTTCCGCCTGCTCCTCGGTCAGTTCCCCGGGGCCAACACCGAGGACCACCGGCGTGTAGGCGACCGTCTTGTCCTTGCTGAGCAGCCCGTGTTCGATTCCTTCCTTGCTCAACGGGCTGATCGCCGAGTTGACCTCGTGCATCGCGTTCAGGCGCTCGATCGATTCTTCAACCGCCTGCGCGTATTTCGGTTCGGTCAGCGGGCCGCCCTTCGATTCGAACGCGAGCGGGTTGCTGCCGTAGGCCTGTTCAGGCAGGTTGTCTTCCAGCAGTTCGGTCGCCCTGGTCGAGCCGGTGCCCGGCAGGGTGAGGTTGTCGTTGGTCTTGTCACCCGACTGCTGACCGGCGATCACGAGCACCACGGCGGCGATCAGCCAGACGGCGATCGTCGGATAGTGGTGACGCGAGCAGAAACGCCCGATCGCGTAGAGGGGGCCGGTCACGCTGGGATCATCCCCCACCGGGCGGCAGCAGGGCAAGGTGCTGTCCGTGCTCGGCGGCAAGCCAGGCGTCGAGCGTGCGTGGCAGGGGGGTATAGAACTGAGCTGCCTTGTCTACATAGAATTCGATCATGGCGCTCTCCAGCTCTGAGGCAAGAGCGAGAAAGCCGGCCTGACCCTTCACCTCCCCGAAGTCGACCTCTTCGGGTTCAGCTTCGACATCGCCACCGAGACCGCGGATCGCCTTGGTCACGGCGTCGGCGTATTCCTGCTCCTCGGCGCGGAGGCGACGGACGAGGGGGCGGCCGGATCCCCGCACGAGCGGACGCGCGCGGGTATATGCGTCGAGCAGGGTCAGCTCACGGGTGAGCGCGGCGTTGAGGATCGCCGCGTCGGAGCCCTTTTCGGGATCCGTCTCGGCGCCGTGACCGCTCCCCCCACAGCCGCTTAACCCCGCGAGGACGATGACCAGCGCCACTATGGAAAAGGCGGCGGCGCGGCCGAAGCCGCGCCGCCCGCCAAAGCCACCCGCTGACGAATCAGAGCCCACCGGCCGGAGCCTACGGGCTGTTGGCAACCCGGTGACGCCGGGCGCCGGCTACCTCCCCTTGGCCTTGGCTTTTTTCGCTTTTTTCGCCGAAGCCTTGGCTTTGCGCTTCGGCAATTTCTTGGCCGCCTTCTCGGGGACCTCGTAGCTGAGTATCGAGACCGACATGTTGATGCCGTCCTCTTTTGACCTCGCCAACCGTTTCACGCTCGGGGCCTGCGCTTTGAGCACCTGCTTCAGCGCATCGCCGAGAACCAAGGTGATCTCATTCCAGCCCTGCTCGTCGACCAGCATCGGCGTCCAGCTCATGTGCCGGTCCTCGCGCTCGTCGAAGACTTCCTCCTCGAGCGAGGCGACAACGTCATCGAGAATCATCTGGAACAGATCCGCGCTCATCGCCTCACGAGCGGATTTGGGCAGCTCGTGCCAATCCCGGTCGGTCAGGAATGCCCGAGAGGTCGCGCGGTAGTAGTGCTCCACGGCACCGCGCCGAGGCTCGGTTTTCACCAGCCTGATGACCTCGTAGTCCTTGAGGACTTTGACGTGATAGCTGACCTGGCTCAGCCCTTCGCCCAACTCCTTGGCGAGTTCGTTGGGGCTGGCCATTCGTTCGTTGAGGATCGCCAGGATCTCGGCGCGCAGTTCGTGCGCCAGCGATTTGACCAGCGCCTGGTTCACGCCTCTTTTGCTCTTGGCTCTCCCTTTTTTGCTGCGTTTGGGGGTTTTGCTCTTTGCGGGCAAAGCGACTCCTCCGATCGTTGCTGGGTGACTTAACCACTCCATCGTATTGATCACAAAGGCGGTTTTCCAGCCCAAATTCAGACTATTTGCTTCCTATGTGCGAAATAGTGGAACTTTTTCCAGCATTTATTTGGTCCGCCTGGGGCGGCTCACATAGCGCAGGGAGAGTCGGATGGAAGTCGGGTTACGAGGAGGGGGGTGAAGCAAATGAAGATCGCCGTGTCAGAGTCCAGCGTGCCGATGGTTTCGATCCACAAGGTTGGCTAAGCGCTCAGGCAGAGCACCTAGCTTCCGCGGGCCCCGCAGCCGTCACGGGCGGGGCCCGCATGATTCAGTGCAGGCCGATGGCGTCCAAGCAACCGCGTCCTGCCCGTGGCGATTCCCTGGCCCAGCTCGAAGCCGAGATCCACGGCTGTCATCGCTGCCCGCGCCTGGTCGAGTGGCGTGAGGAGACCGCCGCCAACCCACCCCGCCGCTTCCGCGGGGAGGACCATTGGGCGCGCCCGGTGGCCGGCTTCGGAGACCCCGATGCCCGATTGGCGATCGTCGGCCTCGCCCCGGCGGCGCACGGCGCCAACCGGACGGGGCGGATGTTCACCGGCGACCGCTCTGGCGATTGGCTCTATGCCGCGCTGCACCGGGCCGGCTACGCGAGCAAGCCCACCTCGGTGAGCCGCGACGACGGGCTGCGCCTGCGTGGCGCCTACGTCACCGCGGTCGTCCGGTGCGCTCCTCCCGCGAACCGGCCCTTGCCAGGCGAGCGCGACAATTGCCTCCCCTACCTGGAACATGAGCTGGCGCTGCTCGAGCACTGCAGGACGATTGTCGCCCTCGGCGCCTTCGCCTGGGACGGTGCTCTGCTGGCGCTGCGCGGCCTGGGCAACCCGACGCCCAGACCAAAGCCGCGCTTCGGCCACGCGGCCGAGGCGGATGTCGGCAGGTGGACACTCCTCGGCTGCTACCACCCGAGCCAGCAGAACACCTTCACCGGGCGGCTGACCGAACCGATGCTCGACCACGTCTTTGCCCGTGCACGCGCCTTGAGTCGGTGACTCAGAGGGCCTCGGTACCGCAAGCATCACTCGTCGTGATGCCGGCGGTACCGAGGC
>JASLJO010000104.1 GCA_030152505.1 Solirubrobacterales bacterium
GCCGCGGAGGGCAACATCCGCATCGCCAACCCCAGCACCGCCGCCCAGTACTTCCACCTGCTGCGCCGCCAGGCGCTGATCCGCAAGCCGCGGCCGCTGATCGTCTTCACGCCGAAGGGGCTGCTGCGACTCGACCGGGCGTCGGCCACGGTCGGCCAGCTGACCGACAGCCACTTCCACTTCATCCTCGACGACCCGCTTGCGGCGGAGCGGCGGGAGAAGGTCGAGCGGCTGGTGCTCTGCACCGGCAAGGTCTACTGGGACATCGACGCGAGCGAGCGGCGTGGCACCGCGGAGGACGTCGCCATAGCCAGGGTCGAGTTGCTCTACCCGTTCGCCAAGGAGCAGCTGAGCGAGCTGATCGCCTCCTACCCGAACCTGAAGGAGATCGTCTGGACGCAGGAGGAGCCCCGCAACATGGGCTGCTGGAAGGTGATGTCACGCCGCCTGCCCGACCTGATACCGGAGGGGGTCGAGCTCGGCTACGTCGGGCGCCCGACCCGGGCCAGCCCGGGCGAGGGCTACTCGATCGCGCATGCCAGAGAGCAAGAGCGCATCGTTCTCACGGCTTTGACTCCGGGGGCGTAGGCGCGCGGGTAGCCTGGTCAACCCATGAGAAAACCCGTTCCCGGAAAGCTTTTTGCTCGCGTCAAGGTCGTCTCCTACGTCGAGCTTGTGATCTTCACGGCGTTGATCTTGTTCTGGCTGTTACCTGGATTCGAAACCGAGACGATGGTGTTCGGATGGGCACACGGCTTGGGGTTCGTGGCGCTGTGCATCGTCATCTGGATTGCCTGCATCAGGCGTGAGGCGCCCTACACCCTGCTTGCGGCGACGCTCACTCCGGTCGGGCCGGTGGGCAGTGTGCTCGGCATCGAGCTGATCGAGCGACGTGGCTGGGGCATCCGTGATTCTCCGCAAAAATTCGCGGAAACGTCGTAGTTCCGCTCAAAACACCTTGACCCCGGGCGGATCAGGCGCTATAGGTAACAGTTGACTGTTTCCACCGAGCAGTCCCGCTCGGGGAGGCAGGCGCGTCGGCATCCCTCCCTGGCTACCGACGCATAGGTGCAGTGAGGGTCGCGCGGACCCCCTGCCTCCCGCGGCCCCGCTGCGCCGCGCCCGCGGTGCGGAGCTACCCGTTCAGGTTCCTGAGGACGGTCTGGAGGATGCCGCCGTTGCGAAAGTACTCGACCTCGTTCGGGGTGTCCAGCCTCACCACCGCCTCGAACTCCAGGTCGCCGGCCGTCACGGTGACCGTTTTCGCCCCGCCGTCTTCCAGGTCCCCCACGTCGATGACCTCTTCGCCGTTGAGGCCGAGGGACTCAATCGACTCACCCTCGGGGAACTGCAGGGGAAGGACGCCCATGCCGATGAGGTTGGAGCGGTGGATGCGCTCGAACGAGCGGGCGATCACGGCGCGCACGCCGAGCAGCTTGGTGCCCTTCGCCGCCCAGTCACGCGATGAGCCCGAGCCGTACTCCTCGCCAGCGAGCACCACGAGGGGCACACCTTCCTCGGCGTAGTCCATCGCGGCCTCGAAGATCGACGTCTCCTCGCCATCGGGGAAGTGGCGCGTGTAACCGCCTGCCCGCTCGACCAGCAGGTTGCGCAGGCGGATGTTGGCGAAGGTGCCGCGGATCATCACCTCGTGGTTGCCGCGGCGCGACCCATACGAGTTGAAGTCGCCCGGTTCGACTCCTTGTTCGATCAGCCACTCCCCCGCCGGGCTGGCTTTCTTGATCGCACCGGCGGGCGAGATGTGGTCAGTGGTGATCGAGTCGCCGAGCAGGGCGAGCACCCGGGCGCCGGCTATCGGCTCCACGGGCGGGGGCTCTACCGGCATGCCCTCGAAGAAGGAGGGCCTGCGCACGTAGGTCGAGGCCGGCCAGGTGTAGCGATCGCCCTCAGGGACCTCGACCGCCTTCCAGGTCTCGTCTCCGTCGAGCACACCACGGTAGTTGCGGGTGAACATCTCCGAAGCGATCGAGCGGCCGATCAGCTCCTTGACCTCGGCCGGATCGGGCCAGATGTCGCTCAGGTAGACCGGCTGGCCATCCGATCCCTCGCCCAGCGGCTCGCTGGTCAGGTCGAGGTCCATGCGGCCGGCGAGCGCGTAGGCGACGACCAGCGGCGGGCTGGCCAGGTAGTTCGCCTTGACGTCCTGGTTGATCCGCCCCTCGAAGTTGCGATTGCCCGACAGCACCGCGCAGACCGCCAGGTCGTTCTTCTCCACGGCAGCCGAGATCTCCGCCGGTAGCGGCCCCGAGTTGCCGATGCAGGTGGTGCACCCATAGCCGACCAGGTTGAACTCGAGCTGGTCCAGATACTCGCTCAGCCCGGCTTTGTCGAGGTAGTCGGTCACCACGGTCGAGCCCGGCGCGAGCGAGGTCTTCACCCAGGGCTTGCGCTTCAGACCCCGCTGCACCGCGTTGCGCGCGAGCAGTCCGGCGCCGATCATCACCGACGGGTTGGAGGTGTTGGTGCAGCTGGTGATCGCGGCGATCACGACCCGGCCGTGGTCGAGCTCCACCGTCGTGCCGTTCTCGAGGGTCACCTCGATCTCGTCGCCGCTGCCCTTCCCGATCGTCGCGCTGACACCGCCGCTCAAAGCCGGCCGCGGCCTGCCGCGCTCGTCGTCGTGATCCTCGGCGGGCGGGTCGGAGGCGGGGAAGGACTCGTCGCCCGCCTCGTCGATCCCGTTGCCCATTCGCTCGGCCGCCTCGGGGTCGAACTCCTGCATCGCCTCGAGGAAGGCCTCCTTCGCCTCGACCAACGGCACCCGGTCCTGGGGTCGTTTCGGCCCGGCGATGCTCGGCTCGACCTCGCGCAGGTCCAACTCCAGCGTCGCCGAGAAGACCGGGTCTTCGGAATCCGCGTCATGGAACATCCCCTGCGCGCGGGCGTAGGCGTCGACGAGCTCGAGCGTCTCGGTCGGCCGCCCGGTCAGCTCCAGGTAGCGCAGCGTCTCGGCGTCGATCGGGAAGATCGCGCAGGTCGAGCCGAACTCCGGCGACATGTTGCCGATCGTCGCCCGGTCGGCGAGGCCCAAGGTGGAAAGACCCGGCCCGAAGAACTCGACGAGCTTGGAGACGACGCCGTGCTCGCGCAGCATCTCGGTCACGGTCAGGACGAGGTCGGTCGCGGTCGCTCCCTGCGGCAGCTCCCCGTCGAGCTTGAAGCCGACCACCTGGTGCAGCAGCATCGAGACCGGCTGGCCGATCATCGCCGCCTCGGCCTCGATCCCACCCACGCCCCAGCCGAGCACGCCGAGGCCGTTGACCATCGTCGTGTGCGAGTCGGTGCCGACCAGGGTGTCGGGGTAGGCCTGCGTGACGCCGTCGCGCTCGCGGCTGTAGACGACCTGGGAGATGTACTCGAGGTTGACCTGGTGGCAGATCCCGGTGGCGGGCGGGACGACGCTGAAGTTGTCGAACGCCTCCCGTCCCC
>JASLJO010000137.1 GCA_030152505.1 Solirubrobacterales bacterium
ACCGGTGCCGAGTATGACGGTCGCTACCGTAGGCAGCCGATGCCGAAGTTCGAGCTCAACTCCGCCTACACGCTCACCGCCGACCAGCCGAAGGCGGTGGATTCGATCTCCGAGGGCCTCGCCGCGGGGGAGGAGTTCGTCACCCTGCTCGGCGGCACCGGCACCGGCAAGACGTTCACGATGGCCGGGGTGATCGAGCGGGTGCAGCGCCCGGCGCTCGTGATCGCCCACAACAAGACGCTCGCCGCGCAGCTCTGCAACGAGTTTCGCGAGTTCTTCCCCGAGAACGTCGTCGAGTACTTCGTCTCGTACTACGACTACTACCAGCCCGAGGCCTACGTCCCGCAGCAGGACCTCTACATCGAGAAGGACTCCTCGATCAACGACGAGATCGACCGCCTGCGCCACGCGGCGACGGCGGCCCTGTTCGCTCGCCGCGACGTGATCATCGTCGCCTCGGTGTCCTGCATCTACGGCATCGGCTCGCCGCAGGTCTACAACGAAAAAATGCAGCTCTTCAAGGTCGGCGAGGAGATCGACCGCGATGAGGTGCTGCGCAAGCTGGTCAAGATGCAGTACCAGCGCAACGACACGGCGCTCGGTCGCGGCGCCTTCCGCGTCCGCGGCGAGGTGCTGGAGATCATGCCCTCCTACGCCGAGTCGGCCTACCGGATCGCCCTCTTCGGCGAGGAGATCGAGTCGATCCAGCACTTCGATCCGCTGAGCGGTGAGATCCTCGACACGATCGACCACGTCTCGGTCTGGCCGGCCTCCCACTACGTAACCAGAGACGAGACCTTGGAGCGGGCGGTGGAGGAGATCCGCCACGAATTGAACTCGCGCACCGCCGAGCTGGAGGAGGAAGGAAAGCAGCTCGAGGCGCACCGGCTGCGCCAGCGCACCGCCTATGACATCGAGATGCTGAAGGAGCTCGGCTTCACCTCGGGGATCGAGAACTACTCGCGCATCCTCGACGGCCGCCCGCCGGGCAGCCCGCCGCACACGCTGATCGACTACTTCCCCGAGGACTTCGTTGTCTTCGTCGACGAGTCCCACCAGACGATCCCCCAGATCGGCGGCATGTATGAGGGCGACCGCTCACGCAAGACGACGCTGGTCGACTACGGCTTCCGCCTTCCCTCGGCGATCGACAACCGGCCGCTCAAGTTCGAGGAGTTCCTCGAAAGGGTCGACCAGCTGGTGATGGTCTCGGCGACGCCGGGGCCGTTCGAGCGGGCCGAATCGACCCGTACGGTCGAGCAGATCGTCCGCCCGACCGGCATCGTCGACCCGGAGATCGAGCTGCGCGAGACGAAGAACCAGATCGACGACCTGATGAATGAGATCAAAGCCCGCGCCGACGCCAGCGAGCGCGTGCTGGTGACGACCCTGACCAAGAAGATGGCCGAGGACCTGACCGAGTACCTGCTCGAGTACGGGATCAAGGTCCGCTACCTGCACTCGGAGATCGACACGCTGGAACGGATCCAGATCGTGCGCGAGCTGCGCCTCGGCGAGTACGACGTGCTGGTCGGCGTCAACCTGCTGCGCGAGGGCCTCGACCTGCCCGAGGTCTCGTTGGTGGCGATCCTGGATGCCGATAAGGAGGGATTCCTGCGCGGCGAGACCAGCCTGGTGCAGACGATCGGCCGCGCCGCCCGCAACGTCAACGGCAAGGTCCTGATGTATGCCGACAGGGAGACCGACGCGATGCGCGCCGCGATGCGCGAGACGGACCGGCGCCGGGTGATCCAGCTCGCTTACAACGAGGCGCACGGCATCACCCCGGAGACCGTGCGCAAGGGCATCTCCGAGATGGCCGAGTTCCTGGCGATGGAGGACCGCGCGCCGAAACGCCGCCGCCGCAAGGCCGGTGGCGAGTTCGCCGACCCGGCCGAGCTCGAGCGCGCGATCGTCTCGCTCGAGGAGGAGATGCTGGCGGCGGCGGACGACCTCCGCTTCGAGGAGGCCGCCCGCATCCGCGACGAGCTCAAGGAGCTGCGCCGCGACCTCGACGGGATGACTGCCGGGGCTTAGGCCAAAAGCTTCACTGCCTTGGCGCTGTCGGCGTGGAACTCACCGCGGACGAGCTTGCCCTCGCCGTCGTACTTCATCACGTGGACGAAGGGCGACTCGAAGCTGCCGTTGTCGTTGCCGGCGCGCTGGGTGCCGAGCACGACGACCGTGTCGCCGGCGTCGATGAACTCGCTCGGTTCGACGCTGAACGACGACCAGTAGTTGGGGATCTGCGCGAAGTTGCCCATGATCGCCTCTCGGCCGCGGGTCTCCCCGCCGAGCGGCAGCTCGTCGGACGTGTACCAGACGGCGTCCTCGGCGAAGTCGTCTTGCAGGGCAGCGAGGTCACCGCGGCTGAAGGCCTCGTATGCGGATCGGGCGGTGTCTACGTTTGACATCTCTCCTCCTTAGCTGGAACTTCCCCGCCCGAAGAAGACCGTACGCCGATCGGTCGTCTGCCGCAAGGCCCGGTCCGAGCTCCGATTCACCGCGTGAGCTCCACCTCTAACCTGCGCCCAATGCCGATCGACGTGACCGAGGCGAGCTTCGCGCAGGAAGTGATCGAGCGCTCGCGCAGGACCCCGGTCGTGGTCGACTTCTGGGCCGAGTGGTGCGGCCCCTGCCGGACGCTGAGCCCGGCGCTGGAGGCAGCGGAGAAGGCCCGGGACGGAAAGGTCGTGCTGGCCAAGGTCGATGTCGATTCCAATCAGGCATTGGCAGCGCGGTACCAGGTGCAGGGCATCCCGGCGGTGAAGGCATTCCGTGAGGGCAAGGTCGTGAGCGAGTTCGTCGGCGCTGTGCCGAAGGCGAAGGTCGAGGAGCTGTTCGACTCGCTGGTGCCCTCACGGGCCGACGAGCTGCTCGCCAAGGGCGACG
>JASLJO010000154.1 GCA_030152505.1 Solirubrobacterales bacterium
GGCGATCACGGTCCACTCGTCGCAGCCGGCGAAAGCTTCGTCAAGGCGCTGGGCCTACCGGCCGCCGCCCGGAAAGCTGCTGGAGCGCGGCAAAGGCGACAAAGGCCCCGACCCGCGCGATCACGAAGTGATCGGGCGCAAGCTGGTCGAGACGCTCGGCCACTTCGGCGTCGAGGCGAAGATCGTCGGCATCGTCAGCGGCCCGCACGTCTCCCGCTTCGAGCTGCGGTTGGCGCCCGGCACCAAGGTGAAGAAAGTCACCGAGCTCTCCAACGACCTCGCCTACGCGCTGGCCTCGACCGATATCCGCATCCTCGCGCCGATCCCCGGCAAGCAGGCGGTCGGGGTCGAGGTGCCGAACACCCGCCGCCGCTTGGTGCGTCTCGGCGACATCTACGCGGGGAGGCCGGAGAAGACCTCGCCGCTCGTCGCCTGGCTGGGTAAGGGCATCGACGGCAACGCCGTCTGGACCGACCTGGCGAAGATGCCGCACGTGCTCGTCGCCGGCACGACCGGCTCGGGCAAGTCCGGCTGTGTCAACGCGATCCTCTCCTCGATCCTGATGCATGCCTCTCCCAACGACGTGCGCCTCGTCCTGGTCGATCCGAAGCAGGTCGAGCTCAACCACTACGAGCACGTTCCCCACCTCTTGACGCCGGTGGTCACCTCCCCCCGCCTGGCCGCCAACGTGCTCGCCAATCTGATCGGCGAGATGGAGAGCCGCTACGGGATCATGGGCGAGGCCCGCTGCCGCAACCTCGGCGAGCTCAATCGCGCTCGCGCCAAGGCCGGCGAACCGCCGCTACCGCACATCCTCTGCGTGATCGACGAGCTTGCCGATCTGATGATGGTCTCCCCGGCCGAGGTCGAGGACTCAATCATCCGCCTGGCGCAGAAGTCGCGCGCCACGGGCATCCACCTGGTGTTGGCGACGCAGCGTCCCTCGACCGACATCATCACCGGCACGATCAAGGTCAACATCCCCGCCCGCATCGCCTTCGCCGTCTCTTCGCAGACCGACTCGCGCGTGATCCTCGACCAGGGCGGAGCGGAGGCACTGCTCGGCCAGGGCGACATGCTCTTCCGCGGCGCCGGCACCTCGAAGATGGCGCGCGTGCAGGGCGCCTTCGTTACCGAGGAGGAGATCGCCCGCATCACCGGCCACTGGGCCAAGCAGGGAGAGCCGGAGTTCGAGGCCGAGCTGCTCGAGGTTCACGAGGAGCAGGGAGTCGAGACCGAGGGCGACTTCGACCCTGACAGCGATGACCTGCTCGACGAAGCGATTCGCACGGTGGTGCAGACCGAAACCGCTTCGGTATCGATGATCCAGCGTCGCCTGCGAGTCGGCTACACCCGCGCCGGCCGTCTGATCGACATGCTCGAGCGCCGCGGCGTGATCTCGGGATATGAGGGCTCCAAGCCACGTCAGGTACTGGTCACCGAGGCCGATCTCCCGCGGATACTCGGTGACGGAGAGAGCCCGGCGCCGGTTGCCGTCGAGGCAGACAGCGGATCCCAGTCCGGCTCCTAACAGGTTCTTTCGCGCCGAGCCGCCCCGATAGACGACAATGTCGGCGTGGATACGGGCATCGGACCCACGCTGCGTGAGGCGCGAAATCGTCGCAAAGTCGACCTTTCGGAGGTCGAGGCAGCGATCAAGATCCGCATCCGCTACCTGCAGGCGATGGAGAACGAGGAGTGGGACGCCCTTCCCGGTGGCGCCTACACGCGCGGCTTCATCCGCACCTACGCCGGCTATCTGGGGCTTGACGGCGACCGGCTCGCCGACGACTACCGGCGTGCCACCGCTCCCCTGGGTGGGGAGCGGGTGCCGAAGCGGGTCGAGCCGGTGCCGACCGGCGCTCGTCACGGGAGCTCTCGCCTCTCCGGCCGATTGCTGATCGCCGCGGTCTGCCTGGCCCTGGTCGCGGTCGTGGTTGGTATCGCGGTGGCGGGCGGCGGAGGTGGCGGCTCGCCCGGCCCTTCGCCGGCAGGGAAGAATCAGGCCGGTCCGGGTCAGGGACGGCACAAGCAGGCGACCGCGGATCAGCCGGGCGTTGCGGTGCGGCTGGCGGCGACCGGCGAAGTCTGGGTCTGCGTGCTCGACGCCGGCCAAAAGCCGCTGGTCGACGGCCAGATCCTTGCCGCCGGCGAAGAAGCCGGGCCGTACCGCTCCGGCGGTTTCGAAATGGCCTTCGGCAACGGCTCGGTCGCGGTCTACATCGACGGTAGGCAGGCCGAGATCGCGGCGAGCTCCAGCCCGGTGGGTTACTCGGTCGACGGCAAGGGTGAGCTGGTGGCGCTGGAAGAAGGCGAAAGGCCTTCTTGCGAATGACCGGGGCGGCGACGGTCGTTCGAGCAGGGATCGTGGTGACGGGCACCGAGGTCCTGACCGGGCGGATCGCCGACCGCAATGGACCGTGGATCTCCGAGCGACTGGCCGAGCATGGGGTGGAGGTCGCTCACATCCTCGTCGTCGGCGACCGGCCCGAGGACCTCGAGGCGGCGCTGCGCTTCATGGCCACGGAGGGCATGGACCTGATCGTCACCTCAGGCGGTTTGGGCCCGACCGCCGACGATCTCACCGCGGAGATCGTCGGCCGCTTTGCTCGCCGCCCCCTCGTCCTCGACGAGGAGATGGAGGAGAAGATCGCGGCGATCCTGCGCGGCTTTGCCCGTCGCTTCAACTTCGACGAGGAGGCGGTACGGGAGGCCAATCGCAAGCAGGCGATGGTGCCGGAGGGCTCACTGGCACTCGATCCGGTCGGCACCGCGCCGGGCCTGGTCGTGCCCGCCGAAGGCCGGGTCGTGGTCGTCCTGCCAGGCCCGCCGCGCGAGCTGCAGCCGATGTGGCCGCGAGCCATCGAGTCGCGTCCGGTCCAGGCGATCCTCGTCCGGGCGACGCCGCTGCTCACCTACACCGTGCGCATGTTCGGCATCCCCGAGTCGGAGATCGCCAAGAGCCTGCGCGAGATCGAAGTCGGCGGCGTGGATCTGGAGGCCGTCGAGATCACCACCTGCCTGCGGCGGGGCGAGATCGAGATCGACGTCCGCTACCGGGCCGACGCCGCGCCCATCGCCGAGGCCGTACGGGCCGGTCTGGTCGACCGCCACGCCCGACACACCTTCAGCCTCGACGGCGAGACGATCGACGCACAGCTGGCCCGCCTGCTGGGCGGGCGGCGGTTGGGGCTCGCCGAGTCCTGCTCGGGCGGCCTGCTGGCGGCGCGGATCACCGACCTGCCGGGCGCGTCGGCCTACTTTGCCGGAGGCGTGGTCGCCTACTCGAACGTGGCGAAGGAGGAGCTGCTCGGCGTCGAACCGGCCCTGATTGAGCGACATGGCGCCGTCTCGGCTGAGGTGGCGGAGCAGATGTCGAAGGGCGCCCTGGAGCGTTTCGACGCCGACGTCGCCGTCTCGATCACCGGCATCGCCGGCCCCGACGGCGGCACCGAGGAGAAGCCGGTCGGCTACGTCTGCTTCGACGCCCGCCTCGCCGACGGCACCGTCATCGCCCGTGACCCGGTCATTCCCGGTGGCCGCGAAGACATCCGCGAGCGCTCCGCCCTGGTGGCGATGCACCTGCTGCGGACGCTGCTCGGCGGTGACGACGCGCCTCTGTAGCGGGGCCTGCACGCACTTTTTACGTTTGACGCGCATTCGGCGCGTCGCCAACCCCTAGGGTCGGCCGCATGGCAAAAGAGAGACTGAAAAGTCCGCGGGCGCGGCTGTTCGTCGCGCTCGACCTGCCCGAGCAGGTGCGGGCCGGGATCGCAGGCTGGGGGAGGAGGGCGCTCGGCGACCCGGCGCTACGCCCCGTCAAGGCGGAGTCGCTGCACATCACGCTTGCCTTCCTAGGCTGGACGGCAGAGAGGGAGATCGCGCGGCTGACCGAGATCGTCGAGGCGAGCGGTGGTGCGGCACCCACGATCGAGCTGGGCGGACCCGTGCCGCGGCCCGAACGTGGGCGCCCGCGTCTCTTCGCCCTGCCGGCTGACTCGCCGGCCACGGTCGCGCTGCAGGCCGACCTGCAGGAGAAGCTGGTCGCCGCCCGCCTCTACGAGCCCGAGAGGCGGCCCTTCTGGCCGCACGTGACCGTCGCCAGGGTACGGCGCGAGGAACGCGGTTCGAAGCGCCCGGCGCCCGTCTCGAAGCTTCCCGGGGCGTTGCCGAGGGAGCTGCTGCGGCCCTTCGGTGGCGTCCGATTGACGCTCTACCGTTCGCAACTCCAGCCGCAGGGTGCGCAGTACACCCCGTTGGCGCAAGTCGAGCTGCCCGCAGACGGGCGGCAGTGAGGTGAAAGAGATGGCAGACAAGAAAGCGGCTCTGAAGGACGCCTCCGCCAAGGAGGCCAAGGCGAAGGACGCGGCGCTGGCGGCGGCCGTGACCCAGATCGAGCGCGACTTCGGTCAGGGCGCGCTGATGCGACTCGGGGCCGATGCGACGATCAAGATCCCGGCGATCCCGACCGGGGCGCTTGCGCTCGACCTGGCGTTGGGGATCGGTGGTGTGCCGCGGGGACGGATCGTCGAGATCTTCGGCCCTGAGTCCTCGGGCAAGACGACGCTGATCTATCACATCATCGCCGAAGCGCAGAGCCGTGGTGGGATCTGCGCCTTCATCGACACCGAGCACGCGATCGACCCGAGCTACGCGCGCAGGATCGGTGTCGACACCGACGAGCTCTTGGTCTCCCAGCCGGACTACGGCGAGCAGGCGCTGCAGATCGCCGACCGCCTGATCGCCTCCGCGGCGATCGACGTGGTGGCGATCGACTCGGTCGCCGCGCTGACGCCGAGAGCCGAGCTCGACGGCCAGATCGGCGACACCACCGTCGGCCTCCAGGCGCGGTTGATGTCGCAGGCGATGCGCAAACTCGCCGGCAACCTCAACCGGACCAACACCGTCTGCCTGTTCACCAACCAGATCCGCGAAAAGGTCGGCGTCCAGTTTGGCTCGCCGGAGACCCAGCCGGGCGGTCGGGCGCTGAAGTTCTACTCGACGCAGCGGCTCGACATCCGCCGTATCGAGACCCTCAAGGAGGGGACCGAGGCGGTCGGCAACCGGGTGCGGGTCAAAGTCGTCAAGAACAAGGTCGCCTCGCCCTTCCGCCAGGCCGAGTTCGACATCGAGTACGGGGTCGGCATCTCGCGCGAGGGGGGCCTGCTCGACTTCGGCATCGAGCACGATTTGGTGCAGAAATCCGGCTCGTTCTTCTCCTACGGCAAAACCCGGCTGGGCCAGGGGCGCAACAACGCCAAACAGTTCCTCGCCGAGAACCCCGAGATCGCCGCCGAGCTGGAGGCGAAGATCCGCGCCGCGCTCGGCATCGGCGCCGAGGAGCCCGCGCCCGCGGCGGAAGCGCCTCCCGTAGCCGAGGCTGCCTAGGCGCTAGACAACCGGTTCTATAGGAGTACCCTCTGGCGTAGATGAAATTCAGCATGCCGTCGTGGATGTGGTCACGCGGCAACGGTTCGGAGCCTGATCTGGTGTTGGACCGGCTGGAGGCGCTTGACATCCAGCTCAATGAGCTGGAACGTCGTCGAAATTCGCTCGATGCCCGCGAGCGCGACTTGGACCGCCGCGCCGAGGCCCTGCACGAGGGGGAGTCCCACCGCCGTGCCGAGCTGGAGCGGGTCTCTTCGCTCAGCGCCGCCGATGCGCGGCAGGCGCTGCTCGACGACGTGGAGGCCGATGCACGACGGCGGGCCGGGCTCACCCTGAGAAGGATCGATGAGGAGACCCGTCTCGAGGCCGAGCGGCGTGCCCGCGGGATCCTCGCCGTGGCGACCCAACGCCTCGCCGGCCCCCATGCGATGCAGGCGACGACCCAGCTCGTCCGCCTGCCGGGCGACGGGATGAAGGGCAGGATCATCGGCCGCGAGGGCCGCAACATCCATGCGCTCGAGCAGCTCACCGGAGTCGACATCATCATCGACGACACTCCATCCGCCATCCGCCTCTCGAGCTTCGACGGCATGCGTCGCGAGGTTGCCCGCCTCACCCTCGAGCGGCTGATCGCGGACGGGCGAATCCATCCCGCACGCTGCGAGGAGGCATTCGAGCAGGCCAGCGACGAAGTCGAGGAGCGAATCGCCGAAGAGGGCGAGCGAGCGGCTCTCGATGCCAAGGTCAATGGTCTCCACCCGGAGCTGATGGATCTGCTCGGCAGGCTCCAGTTCCGCACCAGCTATGGCCAGAACGTGCTTTCCCATCTGGTCGAGTGCTCGCGGCTTGCGACCCTGATCGCACTCGAGCTCGGCGCTGGCGCTGACATAGCCAGGCGTGGGGCGCTGCTGCACGACGTCGGCAAGGCGGTCGACCAGGAGATCGAGGGCACGCACGCGAAGGTCGGCGCGGGGCTGGCCCGCCGCTACGGCGAGAGCGAGGCGGTGGTCCACGCGATCGAGGCTCACCACGACGAGGTCGAGCCGAGCACCGTCGAGGCGGTGGTCGTCCAGGCGGCTGACGCCCTCTCGGGCGCCAGGCCCGGCGCGCGTGGCGACACCCTGCAGGGGTACGTGGCTCGCCTGCACGACCTCGAGGAGCTCGCCTCGCGCTACGACGGTGTACAGAAGGTCTATGCGATGCAGGCCGGCCGAGAGATGAGGGTGATGGTCGACCCCGGTGAGGTGGACGACGAGGAAGCGGCCCTGATCTCGCATGAGATCGCCACGGCGGTCGAGCGCGAGGTCTCCTATCCGGGCAGGATCAAAATCACGGTGATCCGCGAGAGCCGAGCAACGAGCTACGCCCGCTGAGACGGCAGCTACGGGTCGGCTCCGATGGATAGGATGCCGCCCGCATGAGCACCGAAACGATCTTCTTCGTCGCCGGGCCGATCCTCGCCGCCTCGGCGATCGTCATCAGCGTCCTCGGCCTGCGTTCCGAGAAGTTCCCGGGTCGCTTCGCACCGCTGGTCTTCGTCTGGTTCGCGCTCTTGGTCGGCGTCTCGACGACCTTCGCCGTGCTCCACTCCAAGGACGAGTCAGATGCGAGAGCCGCCGAGCTTGCAAAAGCCGGTGAAGAGTTCACCGAAGAGGAGGAATCGCCGGTTGAGAACCCGGAGGCCGGCGGCTCGAAGGAAGCGCGGCCCGCGGCTGGCGCCAAGGGTCCCGGTGGGACCCTGAAGCTCTCGGCGGACCCGAGCCAGATCGCCTTTGACACCACGACTCTGACCAGCAGGCCTGGGAAGGTGACGATCGATTTCAACAATCCGGCAACGCTGGAACACGACGTGGCGATTGAGCAGAACGGCAAGCAGATCGCCGTTTCGAAGACGATTGCCAAGGGGCAGACCTCCGTGAGCGCCGACCTGGCACCAGGCACGTACACCTTCCTCTGCACGGTTCCGGGGCATGCCGAAGCAGGCATGGAAGGCACCCTGACCGTCCGCTGAGGGCGCTGCAAACCTGCGCATCTCGGGGTCTTCGGTCGGTCGGATCGGGTCACGCACGATTGTGCGCTCCCCTCACCGTCCTCCCTGCATCCCCCGACCTGCTTGGTTTTCGCGCCCTCAGTCGGACGGTACTCTGCAGCCCATGGCCAAGTACCACGTCACCACGTTCGGCTGTCAGATGAACGTGCACGACTCCGAGCGGATGCAGGGGATGCTCGAGTCGCTCGGCTACGAGGCCGCGACCCAGCGCGAGGACGCCGACCTGATCCTCTTCAATACCTGCTCGATCCGCGAGTCGGCCGACAACCGTTTCGTCGCCCACCTGGGCGAGGCCAAACGGCTCAAGTCCGAAGACCCGGCCCGCATCGTCGGCGTGGGTGGTTGTTGGGCACAGTCGGTCAAGGACGAGGTCTTCGAACGCTTTCCCTTCGTCGACGTGGCCTTCGGCCCGGGGCAGATCCACCGCCTCGCCGAGTTCCTCAACTCCGACTCGCTCAGCGCCCAGGGCTACTTCGAGTTCGAGGACTTCTCCGGCCACCTGCCAGCACGCCGCGAGCGGGAGTTCCAGGGCTGGTTGCAGATTTCGCAGGGCTGCAACTGCAAATGTGCCTACTGCATTGTTCCCTCGACCAGGGGCCGCGAGCAGAGCCGCGATCCGGCTGAGCTGGTGGCCGAGGCCGAGGCGCTGGCGGGCGATGGCGTGCTCGAGGTAACCCTGCTGGGGCAGAACGTCAACAGCTACGGGCGCGATCTGCCTCCCGAGTCGCGCATTGGCTTCGCCGATCTGCTGGCACGGATTGACGCGGTCGAGAGGATCGAGCGCATCCGCTACACCAGCCCTCACCCAAAGGACATGAAGGAGGACGTGATCCGCGCCCACGCCGAGCTGCCGGCGCTCTGCGAGCACATCCACCTGCCGCTGCAGTCGGGTTCGAGCACGGTGCTCAAGCGAATGCGGCGCACCTACGATCGCCAGCGCTACATGGACCGTGTCGCGCTGATCCGCGAGCACGTCCCCGACTGCGCGATCACCACCGACATCATCGTCGGCTTCCCCGGCGAGACCGAGGCGGACTTCGAGCAGACGCTCGAGGTCGTCGAGGAGGTCGGCTACGACAGCGCCTTCACCTTCGTCTTCTCGCCGCGGCGCGAGACCGAGGCCGCGACGATGGGCGAGCAGGTTCCGCACCCGGTCAAGCGCGAGCGGATGGAACGGCTGGTCGAGCTGGTGCAGCGGCGGGCGACGGAACGGTCCCAGCGGTTCGTTGGGCGCGAGCTCGAGGTCTTGGTCGAGGGACCAAGCCGGACCGATCCGTCCCGGCTGAGAGGACGGACCAGGCACAACAAGACCGTCAACTTCGACGGGGTCGCCGAACCGGGAGAGCTGGTCAAGGTAGAGATAGACGCCGCCACGTCAACCACGCTGAACGGGGTGGCGGCCAAGCCGATCGCGGTTTGAACGTTCTCGCCATATTCGGACCGACCGGGGTGGGGAAGACCGGGGTTGCCACGGCTCTTGCCGAGAACCTGCAGGCGCGGGGGGAGGATCCGCTGGCGATCTCGTGCGATGCGCTGCAGGTGTACGAAGGGTTGAGCGTTCTCACCGGGGTTGCCACGGCTGAGGAGCAGCGGGTGCTGGAGCACCGGCTTGTGGAGTTTGTCCCGGTCACCCGGCCGTTTTCGGTCGGTGACTACATGCGGTTGGCGCATGACGAGATCGACCGGGCGCTGGACGCGGGGCGACGGCCGATCGTGGTGGGGGGAACCGGGTTGTATCTACGGGCGGCGGTGGCGGAGCTCTCGCTGGTGAAGGCGCCGCCGGAAAGCGAGGACTCGGAGCTCTGGTCGCCCGACACGCGGCTTCCGACTCAGATCTTCGGCCTCGACATGGATCGGCCGCGGCTCTACGAGCGGATCGACGCGCGGACGGAGGCGATCGTCGCCGGCGGGGCGGTGGATGAGGTGCGCCGGGCCGAAGCGCTCGGACCCTCGCGGACGGCACGCAAGGCGCTCGGCTTCGACGAGCTGCTCGGCGGCGACGTCGAGTTGATGAAGAAACGCTCTCGCAACTACGCCCGCCGCCAGCTCACCTGGATGCGCAAGATCCCCGACCTGCACTCAATAGACAGAACCGGAATGTCCGACAAGGATGTGGCCCGGTCGATTTCCGAGCGGATCTAGCAATAGGCTCCGCCATTATGCGTTTTGAGAAGTGGACGGCGCTTGGGAACGACTACGTGATCGTCGAGGCGGAGGGGTTGCCCTGGGAGCTGACGGGCGCGCGGGCTCAGCGGATCTGCGATCCGCACTTTGGGGTCGGCGCGGACGGGGTGCTGCTGCTCTCGCGCAGTGACGCGCCGGAGTTCGTCGCCGAGCTGCGGATCTTCAACCCGGATGGCTCCGAGGCGGAGCTGTCCGGGAACGGGGCGCGAGAGGCGATCCTCTATCTGCGCCGGCATGGCTGGACGGACGCGGACGTCTTCTCGATCCACACCGCCGCGGGGCCGATCACGCCGACGATCACCTCCGAGCGGACCTGCTCGGTCGACATGGGGAAGGCCTCGACCGCCTCGAAGGACTTTCCCACGGGAGAGCCGGACGGCCGAGGGGTTCTCTCCGCGGCGGGCCGGGAGTGGGAGTTCCAGCACGTTTCGATCGGCAACCCGCAGTGCGCGATCGTCGCCGGCGATGAGCTGGAGGCCCTCGATCTGGCGGCGATCGGGCCGGAGATCGAAGACCACGAGCTCTTTCCCAATCGCACCAACGTGTCCTTCTTGCGGATCGACGACGGCCGGGTTCGAGCGCGGATCTTCGAGCGCGGTGTGGGGGAGACGCTGTCGTCGGGCACCGGGGCCAGTGGCGCGGCCGTGACTGCGTTCCTGCGCGATACGCCCAGCCCGATCGTCGTCGATCTCGACGGCGGAGAGCTGGAGGCCGAGATCGCCGACGACCTCGGCGTGCGACTGACCGGCTGGGCGGAGCCGATCTGCTCCGGCGAGCTCTCACCCGAGCTGCTCGCCGCGCTGTCCGATCTGGGTCAATAGATTTCCGCGCCCGTGGGAATCGCAGACCCCTCAAAGCGCCTGGAGGCGATGCCTCCGTACATGTTCCAGGAGCTGGAGCGCCGTATAGCCGACAAGCGTGCCGCCGGCATCGACGTGATCAGCCTCGGCATCGGCGATCCGGACGAGCCGACCTATCCGCACGTCGTCTCAGCGATGCGGGATGCGGTCGCCGACCCCGGCACTCACCAGTATCCGAGCAACCGGGGCCGGGAGGAGTTCCGCGAGGCCCTGGGCCGTTTCTACGAGCGCCGCTTCGGCGTCGAGATCGACCCCGAGAACGAGGTGATCCCGGCGCTGGGCGCCAAGGAGTGCATCTACAACCTCTGCTTCGCCTTCCTCGATCCGGGCGGTGTCGCCCTCGCCTCGGACCCCGGTTACCCGGTCTACACCGGGGGCCCGATCCTCGCCGGCGCGACGCCCGAGCTGCTGCCGCTGGTGCCCGAGCTGGGCTTCGCGCCGGATCTGACCGCGGTCCCCGCCGACGTCGCCGCCAGGGCGCGGCTGATGTTCATCAACTACCCGAACAACCCGACCGGTGCCGTCGTCCCCGAGGGCTTCTTCGAGCTCGTCGTCTCCTTCGCCCGCGAGCACGAGATCCTCGTCGTCCACGACAACGCCTACTCGGAGACGACCTACGACGGCTACGTGGCGCCGAGCTTCCTTGCCACGCCAGGTGCCAAGGACGTCGGAGTCGAGGTCTTCTCGCTCTCCAAGGGCTACAACATGACCGGCTGGCGCTGCGCCGCGATCCTCGGCAACGCCGAGGCCGTGCAGACCTACTGGCGCTTGAAGACCAACGTCGACTCGGGCATGTTCGAGGCCGTGCAGCTCGCCGGCGTCGCGGCCCTGGAGGGGCCCGACGGACCGCTGGAGCGGATGAACGAGACCTACGTCCGCCGCCGCGACCTCGTCGTCTCGGCGCTCGCCGAGATCGGCGTCGAGGTCACCGCGCCCAAGGGCACGATCTACGTCTGGGCGCCGGTGCCGAGCGGCCACACCTCGACCTCCTTCGCCGAGCTGGTGCTCGAAGAGGCCGCCGTGGTCGTCTCGCCGGGCTCGATGTACGGGCCGAGCGGCGAGGGCTTCTTCCGCATCGCCCTGACCACGCCCGACGAGCGTATCACCGAGGCGGTCGAGCGGATGCGCGAGCATTTGGCTTGAGAGGAGGGGTCCGGGTAGGGCCTCCACTTAACTTTTTCCGAAGACAGTCGGTGGCTGTCCATGAGCCTCGCCGCGGAAAAAGTACAAGACGTTCCGGCCCTACCCGGGCCCCTCTTTGCCGCCCTTGAGCTTGCTCCAGTAGCGATTCAGGCCGCGCCATTGGTACTGCGGGGGGACGCATTGGATCATCTCGGCAGCGGCCTCGTCGCTCGCTGAGCTTTCGGCGACGCGGGTGCGGTGGCGCTGCTCGTAAGCCTCCTCGGAGAGATCGCGGGCGAGTTGGGCCTCTTCGTGGAGGCGCTCGCGGACCGCGGCGAGGTGGGGGAGGGGGTCGTCGATCGCGGCGAAGTGGGTGAGAGCGAGGCGCTCGGGGCTCCAGCCTTCGACGATCCCGATCGATTCCTCCCATGTCTCGATGTCGATATCCGGCGGCGGCGTCGGAGGGACGATCCAATCGACTCCGGGTAGGCGCACCGCGGCGACGTCGCCGACGAAGGCGGTGCCGCTCTCCTCGTGCAGGTAGCTGACGTGGTGGGAGGCGTGGCCCGGGGTGTAGGCGACGCGCATGCCGAGCACCTGCTCACCCCCGGCCAGCGGTTTCACGTTGGCCTCGGGCACCGGCACTATCTCGCCCCACAGGCGCTGCATCTGGTCGCCGTAGAGCCGCTCGGCGCTGGCCAACAGCCTCGTCGGGTCGATCAGGTGGGGAGCGCCGCGCTCGTGAACGTAGACCTCGAGCTCGGGCCAGCGACGGACCAGCGCGCCGGTCGCGGCGGCGTGGTCGAGGTGGATGTGGGTCAGCAGCAGCGCCCGCGGTCGCTCGTCGCCGAGCGCCGCCAGCAGGGTCTCCAGCGAGGACTCGGGGCCGGGGTCGACCAGCGCATCGCCAACCTGCCAGCAGCCGATCACGTGGGGTCGGCCGAGATGCTCGACGTCGATGACCCGCATCGCGGTGTGGCTCAGGCGGGGGTCGGAGCGGGGAAGCGGTCGTCGGCTTCCAGCGTCTGCCGCCAGCCCTCCTCCATGCCGCGCGGCGCGTAGCCGAGCTCGCGGCTGGCCTTCTCGTGGCTGGCCCAGAAGGTGACGCCGTCGGCAGAGGAGATCAGCTCGCGCAGATTGGGCGGCTGACCCATCAGCCTGCCGACCAGCGGCCCGATCGGGATCATCGCCTTCATCAGCACGGTCGGCATCGCCCGCTTGGGGGCCTTGCGACCGCTGACCGCGGCGACGGTCTCGACCGCCTCGCGCATCGTCGTCACCGGCCCGCTGATGACGTAGGTCTCTCCGATCCTTCCTTTGTCGAGGGCGAGCAGGATCCCGCCGGCGATGTCCTCGACGTGGGTCATGCAGATCCCCAGCTCGGGGAACGGCAGCAGCGGCAGTTTGCCGGCGAAGAACTGCTCGAGCAGGTCGGCGACCTGAGAGGTGTCGTCCGGCCCGTATACACCGCCGGGTTGGACGATCACACCTGGCAGGCCGTCTTCGATCATCCGCTTGGCGACCCTGTGGGCCTCGAGCTTGGTCTCCTCGTAGTAGGAGGTGAATTCCTTGCCGGGATGCTCGTAGGTCTCATCGACGACCTGGCGGTGGGTGTTGCCGAAGACGCCGCAGGTGGAGACGTAGACGAGCTTGGCGACGTCGGCATCGCGGGCGGCCTTGAGCACCCGCTCCGTCCCCGCGACGTTGGCCTCCCACATCGCCGGATGCTGCTTTGCCGGGATCCCGACCTCGTACATCGCCGCGGCGTGGACGACCGCGTCGCAGCCCTCCATGCCGTTGCGGATCGCCTCGGCGTCGCCGAGGTCTCCGCTGACGAGCTCACAGCCGAGGTCGGTCAGTTTCGCCGCCTTGTCGGGATTGCGCACCAGACAGGCGACATCGTCGCCGCGCTCGCGCAGCTGGCGGACGACCACGCCGCCGATGAAGCCGGTTCCTCCCGTCACGAAGACCTTCACGACCGCAAAGCCTATCCACACTGGGCCGACGCCTACAATCGGGTCGAGTGGATCGATCCAGGAACGGGCGCAACAAGCAGACGCATTACGCCGCAAACGGCGCCGGCGTCGCCAATCCGCGCGCCCGTCAGAGGGCGCTCGCGCTCGGCGTGAGGGACGGCACCGAGGAAGGTGACCCGCTCGCCGAGCTGAAGGAGCTGTTGCGCACGGCCGGGGTCGCCACCGCCGGCGAGGCGCTGCAACAGCGCGCCGCTCCCGACCCCGACCGCTACCTTGGCCGCGGCAAGCTGGCGGAGGTCAAACAGCAGATCGCCGCCTGCGACGCCAACCTGATCGCCTGTGACGATGAGCTGGCGCCGCGTCAGGAGCGCAACCTCGAGGCGGCGCTCGGGGTGCCGGTGATCGACCGCACCGCCGTGATCCTCGACATCTTCGCCGACCACGCCCATTCGGCCGAGGGCAAGCTGCAGGTCGAGCTGGCCCAGCTCGAGTACAACCTGGCGCGGATGCGCGGCCTCTGGACCCACCTCGAGCGGCTCGGCGGCGGGATCGGTACGAGGGGCCCGGGGGAGAGCCAGATCGAGACCGATCGCCGCCTTGCCCGCGACCGGATCGCCGCGCTGCGCCGCCGCCTGGCACGGCTGGAGCGAAACCGCGGCGTGATGCGGGCGCGGCGTGAGCGCTCTTCGCTGCCCCGCGCCGCCCTGGCCGGCTACACCAACGCCGGCAAGTCGACCCTGCTCAACGCGCTCACTGGCGCCGAGGAGGTCGGCGTGGGGGACCGGCTCTTCCACACGCTCGACCCGACCACGCGCAGCGTGGCGCTCCGCGGCCGCGACTACCTCTTCACCGACACGGTCGGCTTCATCGAGAAGCTGCCCCACCAGCTGGTCGAGGCCTTCAAGGCGACGCTGGAGGAGACCGTGCTCGCCGACCTGGTTCTGCAGGTGGTCGATGCGGCGGCGCCTGAGCGGCGGCGCTTGGCCGACCTGGCGGCGGTCGACGCGGTGCTGGAGGAGATCGGCGCCGGCGACAAGCCGCGTCTGCTCGTGCTCAACAAGGGGGACCTGCTGGACGAGGAGGAACGCGGTGAGGCGCTGCTGCGCCATTCGGACGCGGTGCTGGTCTCGGCGCTGACCGGCGAGGGCGTCGACGGCCTCTTGGAGCGAGTGGGGGAGGCCTTTGAGGACACGCTGGCCGAGGTCGAGCTGCTCATCCCCTACAGCGAGGGCGCACGGCTGCACGAGCTGCACGAGGTGGCGGGGGATTTGGAGCGGACCGAGCGCGAGGACGGCGTGCTCGTGCGGGCTCGGGTTCCGCGGGCTGAGCTGCACCGCTTCGACGATCTCCTTACTGCGGCTTAGCGAGGGGGTGGGCGCTGTAGGGTGCTCGCCGATGGAGCTGCGGGTTGCCAAGCTGACGGACGAGGCCGTGGTGCCCAGCAGGGCCCATCCTGGGGATGCCGGGTTGGATCTCTACGCGTGTGAGGCGGCTCATCTGGGACCGGGGGAGCGGTGGAGCGTGGGGACGGGGGTGGCTGTGGAAATCCCCGAGGGGCACGCGGGGATGGTGCTGCCGCGCTCGGGGATCGCGCGGGATCATGGGATCGCCTTGGTCAACGGCCCGGGATTGATCGACGCCGGCTACCGGGGGGAAGTCCGCGTGCTACTGCTCAACACCGACCCGGCCGAGACCTTTCGGGTCGAGCCGGGCGAGCGGATCGCGCAGCTCGTGATCACGCCGATCGCCCTCGCCGAGCCGGTCGAGGTCGAGTCCCTGGGCGAGTCGAGCCGCGGTGACGGTGGCTTCGGCTCTAGCGGGCGCTGAGCCGGCGCACGGCGAACCTGTAGACGACCGGCGACCTGTCACGGTTGCCGGCCCTGTCGATCGCGTAGGCGCTGAACACGTGGCGGCCGCGTTGCAGGCGATAGCCGCGGGGTGAGCGGCAGGGTCGGAACGGCCCGCGGTCGATCCTGCAGCGGAAGCTCGAGCCGCCCTCGCTCGAGCCGATGGCGAAGGACACCCGGCGCCACCTCCGTGCGGTGAAGACGCGCTTGGCCGGATGGTGCAGGAGCTTCGTGCGCGGCGGCGTCCGATCGCGCGGTTTCGTGGTTGGCGGCACGGTGGACGGGAGCGCCGGGCCCGCCGGGGTGCCCGGTGGTTGGAAGCTGTTCGGCGCCGTTTCGTAGACGGTCTCACAACCGACCGGCGCTGGATCGGCGTAGGTCGGCGTCGGGATGTCGATGAAGGCGGTGTCGTCTTCGCCGTCGCCGCAGTCGATGACCTGGTCGGAGTCGCCCGAGTTGGCGAGGATGGTGTCGTCGCCGTCGAGGGCGTAGTAGCTGTCGGCACCGCGGTGGCCGAGCAGCTGGTTGGCGTTGGCATCGCCATAGAAGGTGTCGTCGTTGGCGCTGCCCTCGAGGTCCTCGATGCTTTCCAGGCTGTCGAGCGAGCCGCCCGGGCAGCTTGGTTGCGTGCCGTCGGGCTCACCCGCCCTGCCGGTGTCGAGGCGCGCCTCCACCGGTTCGGTGAGTTTCGTCCAGGAGGCGTTGTCGCGGTACTGGCCGGCCCCGCCGTGCAGCAGGTCGCCGTCGCAGAGCGAATCCGAGAGGAAGAGGTCGCTGCCGACGCCGCCGTCGAGCGTGTCGACGCCTTCGTTGTTGAGCAGAGCGTCGTCACCGCCGAGCCCGGCCAGTTCGTCATTGCCGGGTCCATCCGCGAGGACGTCTTCGTTCCCGTCGCCGCCGGTCAACGAGTCTTCGCCGCCACCGCCGAGCTCGACGATCGACGTGGTGGCTGGGAATCCGCTGACCTGCAGGGTGTCGTTGCCGCCCATGCCGGCGAGGAGAAGCGAATCGGGGGCTTCGCCGAGCGAGCACACTGCTTCGGCCGAGCTCACACTGCAGCCGCCTCCCGCCGATGCGGCTTCGTCGAAGCTGCCGCCGCTCAGCAAGAAGACGACGCGGGTCGGTGAGGTCGCGTAGGTGGCGAGGACGCCGTCGGGTCCGGTGCTGCCCGTGAGGTAGACACCGGGATTGGTGTGCTCTTCTGGTGCCATGACGCCGACGCTGACTTTGCCGGCATTGCGTGGCGCCACCGTTTTCCCGCTCGACTCGCATTCGAGGGCTTCGCCGCCCTGGCAGCTGTCGCCGTCGGCGCCGCCGTACATCTTGTCTCCGCCCCCACCGCCGAGGATCACGTCGGCGCCACCGCCGCCGTAGATCGTCTGCTTGGCCGAAGAGCCGACGATGAAATCGGAGAACGGGCTGCCGACGATCGTCTCGAAGTCGGTCCCGGTCACTTCGCTGTCGACACCGCCGCCGTCAGGGGCGACGCCGTCGTCGCCCAGATTGTCCGCGAGGTTGATGTAGACGCCCCGTTCGCCGCTGTGGCTGGGGAAGTTGGCGTATTCGCCGAAGGATGGGTATTCGCCGGGGTGGTCCGAGAAGCCCGGCGTCACGCCGGTCGCGTAGCTGAGCGTGTCGTCGTCGCTGATACCGCCGCTGTCGAGGATCCTGTCGAGGGTCGCGTCGCCGCGGACGAAGTCGCCGCCCTCCTGGCCGTCGATCGAGTCGGCGCCGAAGCCGCCGGAGAGCAGGTCGTTCCCCGAGCCGCCGCGCAGCACGTCGTCGCCGATGCCGCCGTAGAGGCTGTCATCGCCTTCGCCGCCGTTGAGGGTGTCGTTGCCGCGCTCGCCGAAGATCACGTCGTTGCCGGGACCGCCGTTGAAGGTCTGGCTGCCGACGCCGAGGTGTTCGCACGTGCCCGTGCACGGGGCGCCCGCGGTCACCGGGTCGGCGATGATCGTGTCGTTTCCCGCGCCGCCCTGCACCGAGTTGACGCCCGAGGGAACGTGGATCACGTCGCCGCACGGGGTGCCCAGCATCGTCTCGCCGACCTTCTCGGGCCCTTCGGCGCAGCTCGGAGCCGCACTCGCCGCCGGAGCCGCGGCGGCGAGCGCCACCAGCGCCGCCGCCACTGCCGCCGCCACGAGCAACACCGCGAGCGTGGTCGAGCTTTGAGTCGCATAGCGGTCGAAAGCTCGACCGCGATCGGGTTTTTGGTCGGATCGCATTCTCACTGGCTACCCGAACCGTTCTCCGGCCACTCAGTTGCGCAGCGCGACCTCTTGGGCGCACTGCTGGGCTGCCTGCTCGAGGGTGTCGTCGAGGGGCTCCAGGTCCGGAGCGCGGCCGTGGCGTCGCTCCAGGGCGAGGGCGATCAGGTGGTCGGCCAACCAGGCGTTCTTGGGCAGCAGCGGGCCGTGGAGGTAGGTGCCGATCAGGTTGCCGCTGCGGACGCCCTCGAGGCCGTCCTTGCCGTTGTTGCCAAAGCCCCTCAGCACGCGGCCGAGCGCGGTGGCGCCCTCGCCGAGGTAGGTGCGGCCGCCGTGGTTCTCGAAGCCGGCGATCGTCCGCGGGCCGGCGCCGAGATCGACCTCGATCGCCACGTTGCCGATCAGGCGCTCGCCGGGCTCGCGCACGGTCTCCAGGTCGGCCAGTCCCAGCCCGGGCAGACGCTCCTCGTCGAGTTGGTAGCTGTGGCCGAGCAGCTGGTAGCCGCCGCAGACGGCCAGCATGGCGGCGCTGTCGCCGAGCGCCGCCGCCAGCGCTTCGCGCTTGGTCGCCACCATG
The DNA here is from genome assembly GCA_030152505.1 of Solirubrobacterales bacterium. Classification (GTDB taxonomy): domain Bacteria; phylum Actinomycetota; class Thermoleophilia; order Solirubrobacterales; family 70-9; genus VRUE01. The sequence continues at coordinate 18,215 of JASLJO010000154.1, forward strand.
TCCGCGGCGACGGCGCGCTGATCGCGGTCCTGGCCGCCGCCGAGGTAGATCAGGTCGTGGGCGTCCGGGTCGAACGCCTCACCGGGCCCCGCCGCTGCTTGGGAGAAGCCGATCCCCCGCCACTCGCAGCGGCGGCGCAGGAAGAGGAGGTTGCCGCGGTCTGCGTAGATGTTCATCTGCTCCGGGTAGAGAGCGAGCAGGCGAAGCTCCATCAGTGCCCCTTCTCCAGGAGGACGACGGTGGAGCCGACGTGAGCCTCGGTGGGGAGGATGGAGCGGCGCCCGGCGGGCCGTAGGCCCACCTGTTCCGCCTCGCGCTCCAGCGTCGCCGCATCGAGGGCCTGCAGCGCCACCTCGTAGAGATCCTCGGCCAGCTCGCCCTCTGGCGAGACGGTCTGTCGCAGGCGCCGCACGCGGATCGCGTCGGTGTCCACCCGGGCGTCGACCGGCAGGCTCGAGTAGACCCAGCCGTCGACCTCGCGCGCGTCGGGCAGGGGGGGGACGCCTGCATCGGGCTCGGGCATCGACTCCACGATGGCAAACGCGGCAAGTCCACCGGGGGCCAGGTGTGCGGCGACACAGCGCAGGCACGACATGCGTTGCCCGGAGTCGTCGAACAGCTGCAGCAACTGCATCGGCGCGAGGACGAGGGCGAAGCGGCGATCCAGCTCGAAGCTCCTCGCGTCGCCGAGGTCGGCGCCACCCAGGTCCGTCACCAGCTCGGGGTTGAGGTCCAAGCCGTGGATGTCACTTCCGCGGCGTGCAAGGTGCAGCAGAACCCGGCCCGTCCCGCAGCCGAGGTCGAGGATCGGACCGTCTGCGCGCCCCGCCAGCTCCTCCCACAGAGGCAGGTCGGCCGTGTAGGCCCCGCACTCCACGTCGTGCCAGATGGCCTCGCTCATCGCCAGAACTCCCGCGTGAGGCCCCGTGCGGAAAGCAGCTTGTGCAGCTCGAGCAGCGCCGTGTAGGTGGGCAGGGCGAAGAGGCGCTCCGGCGCGGTGGCGATCGCCGTGTCGAGCGAGGCTTCGATCTCCGGTTCGACCACGATCGAGCCCGCGGGCCAGCCGGCGTACTTGAGCCGCAGCGCCATCTCCGGCGCCCGCGTGCCGGCGCAGGTGACGTGGCGAACCGCGCCGGCCAGCAGCTCGAAGTCGGCGTCCCAGATCCAGGAGACGTCGCGGCCGTCGGCGATGCGGTCGTTGAGCGCGATCCACAGATCGAGCCCCCCCTCGGCCGCCTCGAGCTTCAGCGTGCGCAGGACCTCGTTGGCCCCCGCCGGGTTCTTGACCAGCAGGATCGAGAGCCGCCTGTCGCCGATCGGGATCGTCTCCACCCGGCCGAAGGCGCCCTGCATCGCAGCCAGCGCCGGGCCGATCCGCTCTGGCGCGATGCCGAGGTCGAGGCCAGCGGCGATCGCGGCAAGCGCGTTGTAGGCGTTGTAGAGGCCGGGTAGGGGGAGCTCGACCTCGATCTCACCACCGGGTATGCGCACCGTCAGCGACGAACCACGCATCCCGTGCAGCTCGATCCGCGTCGCCACCACCTCGGGCTGCGGTCGCGCCGCGCCACAGCTCGGGCAGGCGTAGTGGCCGAGGTGGCCGACGAAGGCGCGCTCGTAGGCGTAGGGATGCCCACAGCGACGACAGTGCCTGGCGTCGAAGGCGTGTTGCAGCTCGGGCAGCGCCTGGGCCCGGTCGTCGATGCCGAAGTAGGTCACGCCCTCGCGCAGCCGGCCCTCTCCGTCGTGGCCCAGGTCGGCGACGAGCGGATCGTCCGCGTTGAGGACGAAGCGCGTACGGCCGGCGCGTTCCTCGACCGTCTTCGCCCAGCGGTCGGCCAGGGCCTCGGTCTCCCCGTAGCGGTCGAGCTGATCGCGGAAGAGGTTGCCGAGAACGACCAGTGAGGGGTCGAGCTCGCCGGTGACCTGCGGCAGCCAGGCCTCGTCGACCTCGAAGAGGCCCTCGCGGCCGTTCTGCTCGAGCAGAGCCGTGGCGATTCCCCAGGTCATGTTGGAGCCGGCGCGGTTGTGTACGGGAACGTGGCCTTCGGCGGTGAGCAGCGCGGCGAGCATGCCGGCGGTGGTCGTCTTGCCGTTGGTGGCGCTGACCAGCGTCGTGCCGCGGTCGAGGCGGGCGCCGAGACGGGCGATCGCGCGCGGCTCCATTCGCAGCAGCAGCCTGCCCGGTAGCGTGGTGCCACCGCCGCGGCCGCTGGCGCGGCTGGCGGCGCCGACCGCGCGCGCGGCGAGGCGCTTGGCGCCGAACAGGGCGCCGCCGCCGTTCTCGCTCAATCCCCGGCCCGGGGCGGGACGATCACGCTCAACGCCCGGGGCAGCACGCGCAGCGTGGCGGGCAGGTCGGTCAGGTGCTCGCCGTCGGCGTAGACCGGGAAGGGACGGCCGGCGCTCAGCTCGAGCTGCGGAGCGCGGAAGACGCGCACCTCGTCCTCCTCGACGTGGGTGCCCTTGAACACCTTGGGCAGGTTACCCAGGAAGCGCAGCTTGCCGACTTCGCCGACGGTGACGATGTCGAACTCGCCATCGGCCAGATCGGCGTCGGGGGCGATGAACATGCCGCCGCCGAAGGCCCTGCTGTTGGCGACCGAGACCGAGTAGCCGGTGAAGCGCTCGTGTTCGTCGCCCACCTTGATCGTGAAGCGGGCAGGCTTCCAGCCGATCAGGGTGCGGACACCCGCGTAGGCGTAGACAAGGTTCCCCCGCATCCATCTGGTCTCGTTGGCCAGCCGGTTCGCTTCGGAGTCGAAGCCGACGCTGACGATGCCGAGGAAGCGCCTGCCGTTGACCTCGCCGACGTCGATGCGGCGGGTCTCGCCGGCGGCGAGCATCGCCACCGCGTCCTCGGCCTCGGAGGGTATGTCGAGCACCCTGGCGAGGTCGTTGCCTCGCCCGCCGGGCACGATCCCCAGCGGGGTCTCCGACCCGGCGAGGGCGCCGCCGACAGCGCCGATCAGCCCGTCGCCGCTGACGACGACCGGTACCTCGCCCGCCTCTGCCGCCCTCAGGGCCCGCTCGACTCCGTCCTCGAGTCCGCGCGTGCGCTCGACCCGGAAGGGGATGCGCCGCGCATCCAGCTCCCGCTCGAGCCGCGGCAGCAGCTTCAGTGTGCGGCCCCGCGCCGAGGCCGGGTTGACCAGCAGCGCCAACGGCATCTCTCCGACCTTCATTGCGTGCGGCAGCCTAGTCGCCCGGGGGTGGTCCGGTGTGGAGTCGGAAGACCTGAAAGCGCTCGCCCTCGGCCTCGCCCACCCCGACCGGGTCGAAGCGACGGCCGCCCAGCCGCCAGTCGAGCCAACGCCGCCTGCCGACCACGACCAGATGGCCGCCCGGGCGCAGCACGCGCTCGATCTCGCCCGGGCGCAGGCTGCCACTCACATGGGCGACCAGGTCGAAGAAGTCGTCGGGGTAGGGGAGGCTCCCGGGCTTCCCCTGCTTGAAGGCGACTCTTCCCTCGGGGTCGAGCCCGACCCGGGCGACGGCCCTGTGGATCGCCTCCGCCGAAGTATCGACGCCCCGGACCCGCGCGGCGGGGAACTCGCGCGCGAGGAAGAGGACGCCGTCGCCTTCCCCGCAGCCGATCTCGAGGATCCGCTCCGGCAGGTCGCGCACGTGCAGGACCGCGGCGGCGAGCGCGGTGAGAGCCGGCGTGGGCATCCTCCGATCATCTAGGATTCCGCCGCCGTGGAGGGGACTTCGGATCGCAACAGGTGGATCGCGCTGGGCGCCTTTGCGCTGATCGCGGCCATCGTCGTTGCCGCGATCCTGATCTCGCGTGGTGGCGGTGACGGCGACTCCGGCAAGGCGGCGAGCGCCTCGGGGTGCACGAGGGTCGAAGCGCCGCCGCCGAAGCAGGTCAGCTTCAAGGCGCCGAAACAGACCGTGAAGAAGGGTGAACAGCTGACCGCGGTGGTGGCGACCAGCTGCGGCAGCTTCGACATCGCCCTCGACGCCGGGCGGGCGCCGAAGACGGTCAACTCCTTTGTCTTCCTCGCCGAAGAAGGCTTCTACGACGATCTCACGTTCCACCGGGTTGCGCCCGAATTCGTCATCCAGGGCGGCGATCCGCTCGGCAGCGGCACCGGCGGGCCGGGTTACAGCGTCGATGAGAAACCGCCCGCCAACCTCGCCTACACCAAAGGCGTGGTGGCGATGGCGAAGAGCTCCGCCGAGCCGCCCGGGCGCTCCGGCAGTCAGTTCTTCGTCGTCCTCTCCGCCGACGCCGGCCTGCCGCCGGAATACGCCCTGGTGGGCAAGGTCGACAAGGGCTTCGACGTGGTCGAGCAGATCGGCAGTCTCGGCAACCCAGAAACCGAAAAACCGAAACAGACCGTCCTGATCGAAAAGATCTCGATCGAACGGGGTTAAGCCGGCGCGAAGAACGCCCCGGCGCGCTCGGCGAGCAGCTCCGGGCGCAGGACGATGTTGAGCGCCAGGTAGCGCTCGAAGCGCTGCGGAGCCTCGAGGCAGAGCAGGAAGCCGCCCCAGTCGTGGCCGACCAGCTTGACCCGCTCGATGCCGAGCGCGTGGAAGTCGAGCCCGCGCGCGTGAATCCAGCGGTGGTTGACGCCGTCGACTCGGGGCGGATCGCCCATCGCGCCAATCCACCTGCGCGATCGCAGTAATCTCCTCCCATGGCGAAGGTTGACGTGGGCGACCCGGCCCCCGATTTCGAGCTGCCCGGCACGGAGGGAAGGACCTACAAGCTCTCCGACTACCGGGGGAAGAACGTCGTGCTGGCGTTCTATCCCGGCGACCAGACCACCGTCTGCACGGCGCAGTTCTGCTCCTACCGCGACAACAGCGATCGGATCGACCACCTCGACGCCGAGGTGCTGGGGATCTCGCCGCAGTCGGTCGACTCGCACGAGCATTGGGTCGAAGAGCAGAGCCTCAACCTGCCGCTGCTGGCCGACGAGGACCTGGCCGTCAGCAGGCGCTACGGGGTGACCGGCTGGCTCGGGCCGCTGGCGAGGTTCACCGAGCTGAAGGAGACCCCTGGCGGGCGCTACATCATGCGCTCGATCTTCGTCATCGACGGCGAGGGGATCGTGCGCTACAAGCACGTCTCGAGGACCGGCTCGACCTTCCAGACGGTCGACGACCTCGAGCAGGCCGTCGCCGCGCTGAATCCGGCCTGATGCCGGCCGAGCCGCGGCGGTTCGTTGCCGGCGAGCAACCAGAGATCCGCGGCGAGGCGGTGGGGGAGGGGGCTCTGATCGTCCTCTGTCACGGGGTGACGGCGACCCGGCGCTACGTCGTCCACGGCTCGCGGGTGCTCGAGCGCGCCGGCCACACCGTCGTCACCTACGACGCGCGCGGCCATGGCGAGTCCGATCCGGCTCCGCCGGGGGAGGGTTATGGATACCCGGAGCTGGTCGGGGACCTGGAGGAGGTCGTGACGACGAGCGTCGGGGCGGGGAGGTTCGTCCTCGGTGGGCACTCGATGGGGGCCCACACGGCGATTGCCTACGCGCTGCGGCATCCCGAGCGCCTCGACGGGATCGTCGTCATCGGCCCGACCTATACGGGCAAGCCTGCCTCGGCAGAGACGCTCGCCTACTGGGACGGCCTGGCGGCGGCGCTGGAGGACGGCGGGGTCGACGGCTTCGTCGACTACATCGACGCCCATCAGCGGGCCGATCCCGCCTGGCGAGACTCGGTGCTGCGCTTCACCCGCGAGCGGATCGCGCAGAACAGGCACCCGGATGCGGTGGTCGAGGCGCTGCGCCAGGTGCCGCGCTCGCGTCCGTTCGAGACGATGGCCGAGCTGGAGTCGCTGCAGATCCCGGCCCTGGTCGTCGCCAGCGACGACGCGGCCGACCCGGGGCATCCGCGCCGCATCGCCGAGGTCTATGCCGAGCGCCTGCCACAGGGGCGGTTGATCTCCGAGGCTGAGGGAGAGTCGCCGCTTGCATGGCAGGGCGGCAAGCTCTCACGTGAGATCGCCGCCTTCTGCGAGGAAGTGGGCGCTTAGCTTGGCTGAAGGCGACTCGATTACGGTTGCGGCGATGAAGTTGCCGGCGGAGGGGGCGCTGCGGACGGTTGCGACCTTTGTCGCGGCCTTCGGCATCGGTGTTGCCACCTACATCACGATCGCCGACTCGGGCGGCGGTTCTCCGGTCTGCATCGCCGGCGGCAGCGGCTGCGAGACGGTGGCCGACAGCACCTACTCGCACCTCTTCGGCGTCAACATCGCCGTCTTCGGCATCCTCGGCTACGTCCTCCTGCTGGTTGCGGCGATGCTGCGTGGCGACCTGGCGCGGATGGGGGGCTTCGGCCTGTCGCTGGTCGGTTTCGGCTACAGCCTCTACCTGACCTACCTCGAGCTGTTCAAGATCGAAGCGATCTGCCAGTGGTGCGTGGCGAGCGCCGTCCTGATGACGATCCTCTTCTGCGTGAACGCGATCCGCATGGTCGGTTACGCCGGCAGGCCGGCATGAACGACGGGCGTCGCAAGCTTCTCCTTCAGATCGGCAGCGCCGCCGTCTTCGTCGCGATCGTCGTCGTCGCCGTGCTGATCGTGATCAGCGCGAACGAAACCAGCGGCGGCGACACCGACCTCGAGGATGTGGCTCTGGTCGAGCAGCAGCTGCGGGGCATCCCGCAGTCAGGCCTGGAGCTCGGCGATCCCAAGGCCGAGGTGACGCTTTATGAGTTCGGCGACCTGAAGTGCCCGGTCTGCAAAGCCTTCTCCGAACAGATCGTGCCGGAAGTGATCGAATCGAAGGTGCGCAGCGGCGAAGCGAAGCTCGAGTTCCGCAACTTCACCATTATCGACCAGGAATCCACTCCGGCGGGTGCGGCGGCGATCGCCGCCGGTCGGCAGGGCCGTGGTTGGAACTACGTGGAGCTCTTCTACCGCAACCAGGGTCTGGAGACCTCCAGTTACGTGGATGACGAGTTCCTCACGGAAATCGCCCGCGGCGCCGGCGTTCCCGACATCGCCAGATGGGACAGGGAACGCAAGAGCCCCAGGACGGTCGAAGAGGTCGAAGCCACGACCGCCGAAGCCGAACGCCTGAATTTCACCGGAACGCCCTCGTTTGCGGTCGAAGGCCCGGCCACTTCAGGCAAGGAAACCCTGGGAACGCCAGGGGAGGCGGGCCTGCTCGAAGAAGCGATCGACGCTGCCGCCTAGCCCCAGAGGACGACACACCCGACCTTACAGGCCTAAGTTCACATAACCACCATTATCGTGCGTTGATCCTTAATCTTTGGTAGAGTTTTCCCGTCCAAACTCTCGGGAGGAGTGGTCATGCGGCGGAGAATGGCTTTTGTGCTGGTCGTGGCGGGACTTGCGCTGGGAACCCTCGAGGGCGGTGCTCTGGCGCTCTGCTCCACCGCCCAGGGGGCTGAATTCATCTTCAAAACGAACTCCGCGGAACTGAAAAAAGGCGAAACGCGAGAACTGCTGAAGTCCGCCAACGGCGTGGCCTACAGGTTCAAAAAGAACGGCTCGTCGCCCACCGTCGAATACGAATGCTCCGCGATGGAACTGTCGGAAAAAAGCTCGATTTCCGGCGGGAAACCGGGAACCCTGTCGGTCAAGCTGAAATGGA
>JASLJO010000246.1 GCA_030152505.1 Solirubrobacterales bacterium
TTCCACCCAAGCCTAACAAGGGCAAGCAGCCGCCCCCCCCGCCACCCCCACCCGCCCGCCGACGGGCCGAAACGGGGACTCGGGCTCCCCTTTTCGGCCCGTCGGCGGCTAGGCGGCTGGCGTGGGGGTCGGCTGCTTGCCCTTCTTAGGCTTGGGTGGAAGCGGCGGCAGGAGGCCGGCGTTGTATTCGGCTTCGGTGAGGAAGGTCGCACGGCGGACCTTGAGGCGCAGCGTGTTGGTCGTGCGTGGATAGAGCTTCAGGTCGTAAGGGTTGTAGCCGGGGCCGAAGCCGGTGTAGTAGACGAACATCCGCACCCGCTGGCGCTTGGTCAGCCAGGCGATCAGCTGCTTGGCGAAGCGCGGTTCGTCTTCGCCGTAGACGGCCCACTCGGCGATCGCGATCGGCTTGCGCTGCCACTGCTTGCCGGCGTAGAAGCGGTTGAGGTCCTTCCAGACGGGATACTGCGAGTAGAAATCGGTGCCTGCCCAGTCGACCCAGCGACTGCCCGGCCAGTAGTTGCCGGGGAAGTTGCCTTTCACCCTGGGTGAGCCGCCCGGCAGGGGGCTCCAGATGATGCTCACCGGGGCCGCCGGCAACTCGGTCGGCGGCGGGCCTTTGGTCCGGTTAACGGGTGGTAGGCCGATTTCGGCCAGGGTTGCGTTGATCCCTTCCAGGCTGTTGCCACCACGCACGATCGCCACGATCCGGCGAAAGGCCTGCTTGTACCAGCCGGTGGAGTGCTCGCCACCTTTCTGGCTGCCATCGCAGTTGACCGCCGACCAGGCATTGAGGCAGCGATTGGGCTCGCCAAGCGGCCTGATGTAAGCCAGCACCCCGTGCTCGGCGAAGAAGTCGTTGAGCTGCAGCAGGTAGTCGTCGCCGGCGCCGAGGGCGATCTGCTCGGGGGTGATCAGCTCGGTGAGCTTCTGGTCGTCGATGGTGGAGATGTGCAGGATCGGCCGCGTGCCGGTTTCGCGCCAGCGTTCGTAGGACTTGTTGAGGCTGTTGCCCCAGGGGTGGAAGGTCTCGAGCAGCGCCGGGTGCTTGCCGCCGAGCAGTTCGGTGAATTCGTTGAATTCCTGCGTCGAGCCGCGATCGCTGACGCCGAAGAAGACGTTCGGCTTGGGCGGGACGAGCGTCATCGCCGAGCTGGGTGCAGCGAGGGTCAGACCCGCTGCCACGAGCGCCACGAGCGTGGCCAGCGCCGCCTTAGGTCTCCGCCAGGACATCGCCCATTCTTCGCGGCTCGACGCCCAGCTCCTCGACATCGGCCGTGCCGCGCTCGCTTGTCATCGCTATCTCCATCAGCTCTGCCTCCTCCCAGGTAGCGAACACGGCCTCGCCGAAAACGGAGCGCAGGCCGATCAGGCCGGCGCGGATGATGGGCAGGGGAACGTGGACCAGCGGCCGCGGCCTGCCGGCGACCCGGCTGACCAGGTCGGACATCTCGTCGTAGCTGAGCGTCTCGGGTCCCACCAGCTCGTAGCGGTCGCAGCCGTCGCGGTCCAGGGCGGCGATCACGCAGCGTGCGGCGTCCTCAGCCCAGATCGGCTGGAAGCGCGCCTGGCCGTCGCCGGACACCGGTAGGGCCGGCAGGAAGGAGAAGCGCCGCAGCAGCGTCACCCACGGATCGCTGTGGTCGTAGACGATCGAGGGAGCGAAGACGGTCGTCTCCAGCGGGGAGGAATCGACAGCCTGCTCGGCCAGCCACTTGGCGCGGAAGAAGCGGGTGCGTTGGGCGGCCGCTGCGTTGAGGGCACTGAAGAACACGAAGCGGCCCACTCCGCTGCGCTCGGCGGCCCGCAGCAGCCGCACCGTCGCCAGCCCGTTCAGCTCCTCGATCCGGTGCGGCGGCTGGTCGCGGATCGTCGCCGCCAGGTGGATCACGGTGTCGACCCCACGCAGCGCCTGGCGCACCAGGTAGGGATCCGACATCTCGCCGAGGTCGCCGAGGGCGATCTGCACGTCGACCCGGTGCCCCCCCAACCGCCGTGGCTCGCGGACCAGGCAGCGCACGTCCTCGCCCCGCTCCAGCAGCAGCGGCAGCAGCCGCGACCCGATGCTTCCGGTGGCACCCGTCAAGAGCAGCATCGGGACATCATGCCCATTTCCGAGGGCCTGGCGCCCAACTCCCCGCCCACGTCTCTAAAATGTGCATTCGCGCTTGGCGGGGTCCGAATACCCGCCTGGCACCGCAAAGTCGACCCAGGAGAAAGCTTCGAATGACCTACGTCATCGCCGAGCCGTGCATTGGCCAGAAGGACAACTCGTGCGTCGAGGTCTGTCCGGTGGACTGCATCCACCCGACCCCGGACGAGCCCGACTACGACTCGGTCGAGATGCTCTACATCGACCCCGACGAGTGCATCGACTGCGATGCCTGCGTCGAGGCCTGTCCGGTCGACGCCTGCTTCGCCGAGGACCAGCTCCCCGCCGAGTGGGCCAAATACGCCGAGATCAACGCCGAGTACTACAAGAGCAAGGCTTCGGCGTAATTGTTTGCGACTTGCTGAAGGTTACGGACGAGAACTGGACTCATTTCTCGTCGTGGCCTTCGACAGCCCGCTGGCCGTACGCGGACGGGCTGACCCAAAGCGGGGCTGGCACCGAGCAGGCTGGGTGCATACTGCCCCCTTATGGCTAATGCCTTCGAGCCGCACTGGGATGAGGAGCAGGACCGGCCTCCGTTCACCTGGCGGCGGGCTCGGCTCGGGCGACA
>JASLJO010000255.1 GCA_030152505.1 Solirubrobacterales bacterium
TGAAGGGCAAGGAGATCCGCCTGGAGATCGCCAAGAGCTGAGGTGGCCTGAGCGAGGCGCTTGTAACTGCAAATTCCCGATTCGGTATGCAATAGGTTTCAGCCTCTTCAAAAACACTAGGGAGGCTCATGACCGCTCGAATAGGGAAGGTCCTTTCCTTCTCAAACGTAATCGCTTGCCTGGCGCTTTTTATAGCTCTTGGAGGCACCGTCTACGCGGCCGGGAAAATCAGCGGGAAGCAGATCAAGGCGAGCTCGCTGCCCGGCAACCGGATAAAGCCGCGTACGATCGCCGGCAACCGGATCAAGACGAAGACGCTGGCCGCCCGCCAGATCAAGAAGCACTCACTGACCGGCAACGAGATCAATCAGAAAACGCTCACCGGGATCAGCGCAGCAGCTCTCTCCAACGTGCAGTACCAGGTCACGACGGTGCCGATTGCACGCAATTCGAGCGATGGGACGACCGCGACCGTCGGATGTCCCCCTGACACCCATGTCATCGGCGGCGGGGCGACGGTGAGCGATGATGAACATACCTCCATCAACGACAGTGGCCCAGGCCCACAGCAGACTGGCTGGACGGCAACCGGCCTCTCGCGGTTCGGGCCTGCCGGCACGATGACCGTCACTGCGATCTGTGTGGCCGTGGGGAAGACCGGCAACACCACCAGTTCGGGAACCGGCAGCCCGCCTCACTCCTTCCCCGTCTATGAACCGTTCGGATAGCGCTCAGCCCGTCAAGGGCCCCGGCCCGCTCAGGTAGCGGCGCCGGGGGCGGTCAGCTCGGCGATCTTGGCGAAGAGCCGGTCGAAGTCGATCGGCTTGGTGATGTAGCCGTCGATCGCCAGGTCCGCGTGGTCGTCGCCGTTGCCGCCGTCGGTATGTGCGCTGACTATGAGGGCGGGCGTGGCCACTCCCTCGTTGCGCAGCTCCCGGAGTGCGTCGATGCCGGACTTGCGGGGCATCATCGCGTCGAGCAGGAAGATGTCGTGTGGGGATGGGGCGGCGCGCACGGCGTCGACGACCTCCTGGCCATCGGCGGCGGTATCCACCTCGTGGCCCTCCATCTCGAGGCGGGTGCGGAGCAAGAGCAGGATGGTCTCGGAATCGTCAGCGAGGAGAACGCGGGCCATCAGCTCGCCTCCGTCGCGGAGCGTTCCGCCTCGGCGGGGTGCGGGGAGGCGAGGGCGGGCAGGAGGACGCGGAAGGTCGAGCCCTGCCCTGGGGTCGAGGAGGCCGCGATCGTGCCGCCGTGCAGCTCGACCAGCGATTTCGAGATCGCCAGGCCGAGGCCGGTGCCGCCGACCCGTTGGGTCTCACCGGCATCGCCACGGCTGAAGCGCTCGAAGATGTGCGCCAGCTGCTCCTGGGGGATGCCGGGGCCGTCGTCCTTCACGTCGATCTCCACATCGGCACCCACCTGCCAGGCCTTCACCTCGATCCCCGCTCCTTGCGGGCAATACTCGTTCGCGTTGGTAAGTAGGTTCACCAATACTTGGCGAATCCGGTCGCGATCGGCCTCGACGCGCGGCAGATCGGGCTCGATCTCCAGGCTCAGCCGCTGTCCCCGGGCGTCGAACTGTGCACGCATCGTACGTACGGCGTCCTCGATCAAGGGCACGGCCTCGGTGGGAAGCGGCCTGATCGTCAGCCGGCCGGCGTCGCTGCGGGCGAGGTCGAGCAGGTCGTTGAGCAGGCGGACCAGGTGGCGCGTGTTGTCGAGGATCACCTCGACCGTCTCCGCCTGCTTGGGGCTGAGCTTCTCCCGCTCGAGCAGCAGCAGCTCGGCGAAGCCCTGCACCGAGGTCAGCGGGCTGCGCAGCTCGTGCGAAGCGGTGAGGACGAACTCGTCTTTCATCCGATCGAGCTGGTCGCGTTCGCCGGCGCGGCGCTGAAGCTCCTTGGCCATCTCGTTGAAGGCGCTTCCCAGCGTCGCCGTCTCCGACAGGCCACCGACCGTGACCCTGGCGTCGAGGTCGCCGCCGGCGAGCTGCCCGGACGCCTCGACCAGATCCTCGAGCGGGCGGCGCATCGAGGAGATCAGGCCGGTGAACAGCAGCGCCGCACCGGTCAGCCCGGCGATCAGCCCGGCACCGACCAGCAGGGCCGTGTCACGCGTCTCACTCGAGATTTCGTCGCGCAGCGCCTGTCGCCGGCTCTGCTGGGCGAGAATCGCCGCTCGGGCGGCTGCCGGGTGCTCCCCGCGCACAAGGCGGTTGCGCGCCTCGATCTCGTGCTGGTAGGAGCGGGCGGTGGCGTTCTCGAAGTCCTGGCGCTGCTGGAGGAAACGGGCGACGCCGATCACCGCCAGGCCGGTGAGGATCGCAAAGGCGATCGCGAAGCCGATCGTCAGCCGGTTGGCGAGCGATGGGCTGAGCCGGAACCGTCGTCGGGAATGTGCTTGCGAGCCGATGACGACGCCTTTCAATTAACCCGCGAACGCCATGGCGTCCGTTGACGATCCGCTCTCTCGAAGGAATGCCGCGAATCTCGGCACGGTGAAGTCGAGCTCCCCCCGCCCCACGCTGTAGATGACTCCCTTTTCGATCAGCGAGGCGCGCAGGGCGGAGGCGGCGTGCACGCCGGAGTACCCCATCGCCGCGGCGATTGCGGCACTCTCTTGCGGTCCGTCTCCGAGGGCGGCCATCGCCGCACAGTAGCGGCGCTCCGTCGGCGTGGTCCGCGCAAGTCGCACCGAGAAGAAGTCCTGGGCCAGCTTCCGTTCGACATCAGGGGTCGCCGCTTCCACATCCTCTGCGGAGATCGGGTTTGCCACCGCCGCATCCCAGACGCCTCGTCCCCACTCCTGCAGGAAGTAGGGGTACCCATCGGCTCGTTCGAGCACCAGCTGGATGGCGCGCTTCTCGTACTCGACCCCTTGTCCCCGCGCCGGCAGGACCAGCGCGTCGACGGCGTCGCTCTCCACCAGCGCACCGAGGCTTGGGAAGGAGAAGAGCCGCTCTGCATAGGTCTTCGCTTCGGCGAGGGCTTCGGGAAGCGTCGGCAATCCGGCCCCCACGATGGCGATCGGCAGGCCTTTCTGAGTTGCTCGGTGCATGGCAGCGACCAGGGCCTCCAGGTCGTCTCGACCCGCAAGCTGCAGCTCGTCGAGGAGGATGGCCGCCCCCGTGCCACCGCCGGCGGCGCTGCCGCCGAGCTCCTGGAAGATCTCGACGAGGTCGGTCTCGAGATCGCCGCTGTCAGCGGTCCCCCTGGCGGGGGACACCTCGAAGCCGAGCCCGACCGTCCCATCGCTGTTCAGCGTCGCCGAGAACGAGGCGAACGCCGATTTGAGCCTGGCGATGGCGCGGTGGCCGATCGGCCGGGCGTCGAGCTGTCGAATGGCGTTGAACAGCGCACGTGCCATGACGGCGCGGAAACCGTCCCCGCGACGGATCTCCGCGAAGGAGGTCACCCAACCTGCTTCGATAGCCACCTCCTCCAGCTTGTTGAGGAGAACGGTCTTGCCGACGCCGCGGAGTCCGTGGATCGCCATCCCCTGCTCTGCCGCTCCGCGGGAGAGCCGTCCGAGCATGACGTCGAAGCGTTCGATCTCCGCGTTGCGTCCGGCCAAGGCCGCCGGTCTGGACCCCGCTCCTGGCGTGTACGGGTTCCTGTAGGCATCCATCGGGCAAGTCTAGGCGTTTATCCAGATGTATCTTGTTTTCCCGATACATCAAGATATTGATCTATAAAGGTGCCGGAATATGCTTGCGAGCCGATGGGCGACGAGGCTACAGGCACTTCCGAGGGCGGCGCCACGGTGCCCGAGGGGATCGATCGGACGGGCGTCGAGGCCTGGTTCGAGCAGCACGTCGAGGGGGTCGGGCTCCCGCTCAGCTTCGAGCGCATCTCGGGCGGGCACTCCAACCTCACCTATGGGGTCAGCGATACCGCGGGCCGGCGTTGGGCGTTGCGGCGGCCGCCGCTCGGCAGGCGGCTCGGCTCGGCGCACGACATGGCGCGCGAGCACAAGGTCGTCTCGGCGCTGGGACCCACTCCCGTGCCCGTCGCCCCGGTGGTCGGAATCTGCGAGGACGAGAGCGTCAACGAAGCGCCCTTCTACGTGATGGAGTTCGTCGAGGGTCCGATCCTGCGCGGCCTGGCCGAGGCCAAGGCATTTCCCGAGCAGGCCGACCGGCGGGCGATCGGCGAGCGCGTCGCCGACACTCTGGTCGAGATCCACGCGATCGACCCGGACGAGGTGGGGCTGGGCGACCTCGGCCGCAAGGAGGACTACGTCGCCCGCCAGCTGCACCGCTGGCAGGGGCAGTGGGAGAAGTCGAAGACGCGGGAGCTGCCCGCGGTCGACTCCGTGCACGATCGCCTCGCGGCGCGGATCCCGG
>JASLJO010000263.1 GCA_030152505.1 Solirubrobacterales bacterium
GCGCCGTAGCGCCGCACGTCGCGATGGCGCACCTCCCCCAGTTCCATGCCGCGCGCCTGGGACCACTCGACGAACTGGCCGAGGTCGACGCCATAGGCCCTGCGCGTGCGCTCGGCGAGGTTGCGCGCCCTCATGTCGCGGTCGTAAGCGGCCAGCGCCTCGTCCCAGGTCATCGGATGAGATTCGCCGCGCGGCGACCCGGGCCTGCGTCAGCCGATGTAGATCGGCGTACCGACTTCGACGCGGTCGTACAGTTCTTCCACGTCGGGGATCGACATGCGGACGCAACCGTGCGATGCGGCTGAGCCGAGCGACCAGGTCTCTTCGGTCCCGTGGATGCCGGCTCCTTCGAAGATCCCCATCCAGCGCGCCTTGATCGGGTCTTCCGGGCCCGGTGGGATCACCTGTCCGGCGAGGTCACCCGCCCAGGCCGAATCGGGCACGTGCCATGACGGGTTTTCTTCCTTTTCCTGGATGTCGTAGAGGCCTTCGGGCGTTTCCAGGCCTTCCTGACCGACCGCCACGGTGTAGGTCTTGGCCAGCTTCAGGTGTTCCCACAGCCGCAGGGTGAAGGAGGAGCGGTCGAGCGTCAGGTAGGACGGATACTCGGCGGCGACTTCCTGTGCCGTGATCTCCGGCTTGAGCGGGTGGGTGCGGGCGGCGATCGTGTGATCGGCGGCGGCGTTGAGCACCGCCGCATTCAGCTGTCTTGACAGCAGGTTGTCGCGCAGCTTGCGCCCGTACTCGGCCGGCGTCACCTCGAGCGAGTCGCCGCTCGGTTCGACGTCGGCGTTCTGCGGTTCGCGGTCGACCTCGTCGGCGACGTGACGGACGAAACGGTTGACCGCCTGCTGGGAGTAGGTGATGCCGGCCGGGACGTTCTCGTCGACGCTGCCACCGGTCACGTAGCGGATAACCCGTCCCGGCAAGAATTCGTCGCGGCTCACCGCCACGGCTTCTTCGGCTGCACCGTCGAGATCGGCGTGCACCTTCAGCCTCCTACCCTCCAAGGTCCACTTGTGACCTTCGTAGCCGACCAGCAACGAGTGACGCAGGGGTGCCAACAGTTCTTCTCGGACGGCGCTCGTCGCTTCGGCTTCATTCATGCCGCCGACGTCGACACCGCCGATCGTCACCCCGTCGGCGATCTGACCGTCCTGGGAGCTGTCGTAGGCGAAAGCGGCGCCGACGAGGACGAAGAGCGCGGCAGCGCCCGCGCCCAGCGCGATCTTGGTCTTACGCCCCATCGTGAAATCTTAGGCACACGGGTCGGTCGCTCCGCGGATATGTTTCGGTCTCGTGCGCTCGAAGGATGAGATCCGCAAGGAAGTTTGGAAGGCGATGGACCGCGAGGGCGTCTCGCGCTTCCCCGGCGCCGAGGGCCGCATTCCCAACTTCGCGGGCGCACGGTTGGCGGCGGAAAAGCTCGCCGGCAACCGACTCTGGAAGCGGGCGCGGGCGATCAAGGCCAATCCCGACTCGCCCCAGACGCATGCTCGGCGCCTGGCCCTGGAAGAAGGCAAGACCCTGTTGATGGCGGTGCCCCGGCTGCGCGACCCGCACCCCTTCCGGGTGCTCGACCCGAAGCGGCTCTCAAAGGCGGCGATCAAGGAGGCGGCGACGATCAAGGGTGCGCTCAAGCACGGCCGCGTCGTCGCCCTCGACGACCTGCCGACGATCGACTTCGTCCTCACCGGCTCGGTGGCCGTCAACCTCAGCGGCGCCCGCATCGGCAAGGGCGGCGGCTACAACGACCTCGAGTACGGGATCCTGATCGACGCCGGCAAGATCGACGACCACACGACGATCGCCACCACCGTGCACCCGATCCAGATCCTGCGCCGCCACCTGCCGGTGATCTCCCACGACCTCCCCGTCGATCTGATCGCCACCCCCCGCGCCGTGATCGAGGTCGAGCGTCAGTACGAGCGCCCCCGCGGCATCCTCTGGGACCACCTCCAACCCCCCCAGATCCGCGAGATCCCGATCCTGGAAAGGATGGGCTATGCCTGACGGAGTCGAGGGCGTCATGAGCGGCTCGGTTGTCTTCCCGGCCAGCGATTACGGCAACCCGGACCCGGAGTGGCTGAAGATCGACTGGCGCGAGCACCTTCACCGCGTGCAGCTGCCGGGCGCGGAGGTGAACTACGCCGAGATCGGTGAGGGCGAGCCGCTCCTCTTCGTCCACGGCCTCGGCGGCTGTTGGCGCAACTGGCTCGAGAACCTGCCGCACTTCGGCCGCACCCACCGGGCGATCGCGCTCGATCTGCCGGGCTTCGGCAACAGCCCGATGCCTTCATGGTCGATCGACATGCCGGCCTACGGGCAATTGATCCACGACTTCTGCGAGAAGCTCGGCATCGACCGCGTGGCTGCCCTGGTCGGCAACTCGATGGGCGGCTTCGTCTCGACCGAGGCCGTGATCGAGCAGCCCTCGCGCTTCGACAAGCTGGTGCTCGTATCGGCGGCTGGCGTCAGCTTCGCCGAGTCGCGGGGCAGGCGCCTTGAAGCCGCGGTGAGCCTGTTCGAAGCGGCGATGGCATTCACGGCCGGCCCGCGCCGGCTCTGGCTGAACCGCGGCCGCGGCCGCCAGTTCGCCTTCGGGCGCATCTTCCACTACCCGAACCGCGTGCGGCCAGAGCTGTTGCAGGAGCAGATGGAGCCCGGCATCAGGGCCCAGGGTTTCTCCGCGGCGATCCGTGCGATCGGCGGCTATGACACCCGTCACCGCCTGCCGGAGATCGAGGTTCCGACCCTGATCGTCTGGGGCCTCAACGACCACGTCGTCCCGGTCGAGGCGGCGATCGGCTACCACCGCCTGATCGACGATTCGCGCCTGGAGCTGTTCGAGCGCACCGGCCACGTGCCCCAGATGGAGCGTCCGGGGCGCTTTAACCAGCTCCTGGACGACTTCCTGTCCTGACGGGCACAGAGCGGCGCATCTCTGTGTCCTCGGTCGCTCGCGTGCTAAAGCACGCCACGCTCCCTGCGTCCTTGAGCTG
>JASLJO010000281.1 GCA_030152505.1 Solirubrobacterales bacterium
CGACAGTCGCGCAAGCAGGAGGGCTTCGGCCTCGGCCTGGCGATCGCCCGCCGCATGGTCAGCGTCATGGGCGGCGAGATCGGCGCCCAATCGGTCGAGGGCGAGGGCAGCACCTTCTGGGTGCGCCTCCCCGCCGCGCAACCCAGCCCCACCCCGGTCGCATGAGCAGCGGGCGAATACTCATTGCCGACGACGAGCCCTCGGTGCGCGACTCGGTCGGTTACGCGCTCGCGCAGGAGGGCTTCGAGGTGACCGGAGCGGCCGACGGCGAGGAGGCGGCGGAGCGGGTCGGCGATGGCATCCCCTACGACCTCCTGATCCTCGACATCATGATGCCGGGGCCGAGCGGGCTCGACATCTGCCGCGAGGTGCGCTCGCGCAGCGCCGTGCCGATCATCCTGCTGACCGCCAAGGACGCCGAGGTCGACAAGGTGGTCGGCCTCGAGGTCGGCGCCGACGACTACGTCACCAAGCCTTTCTCGGTGCGCGAGCTGCTCGGCCGCGTGCGCGCCCAGCTGCGCCGCCGCGAGCTCGACCGGGCGCCGCTCTCCCACGCGGTCAAGGTCGAAGCCGGGCCGGTGGCGATCGACCTCGTCCGCCACGTCGCCACCGTGCGCGGTGAGCCGGTCAACCTGACCCGCTCGGAGTTCCAGCTGCTGCGCCTGCTGGTCGGCCGCGCCGGCGAGGTCTTCCCCCGCCGGCAGATCATGGAGGAGCTCTGGCAGACCGAGTTCGACGGCGACGAGCGCGCCTGCGACGTCCACATCTCCAACCTGCGCCAGAAGATCGAGCCCGACCCGCAGAACCCCGAGCTGGTCCTCACCGTGCGCGGCGTCGGCTACAAGTTCGGCGGCGGCGCGGCCTGAGGCGCCAGGGGCGTCGGTCGCCGATCCCGAGGAATTCCTTCAGCCCTCCTCGACCCGGCGGATCGTCCAGAAGTCCCGCGAGAGGGTCGGCTGCAGCAGATAGGGATAGGGCAGGGTGAAGTAGCCGCGCATGCCCCATTTCGGCCCCCAGGAGTTGCGGCAGATGAACCACTGACGCTGCTCGTCGTAGCCGACCGCGAGGACAGCGTGGCCGCCGAGGAATTCCTCGTTCGCCTTCGGCATCGGCGCATGGCCGTCGCGCGCCACTTTGGCGCTCTCGAAGCTCTGGTAGACAGAGAAGCCGAAGACGAAGGGGAAGCCATCGGCAAGGCAACCCTTGAGCTGCCCGAGGGTAGGAGTCAGCCGCTGGTATTGGAGCGCCTGGTAGCGCTGCGCCTCGGCATAGGCCTTGCGGTCGGGCTTTTTGCGGAAGCCGCCGATTTTGTAGGGCCAGGTCTTCTCCCGGCAGGCGCCGCGCTTCGCCACGCTCTTGACCCCATCGCGGATCATCGCGCCGCTGTCTGAGTCGACGGTGCCCTCCATGGCGCGCTCGTTGTAGTAGATGAACAGCCGCGAAGGGGTGAAGACGTCGACCTTGGGCCGCCTTTCGCGGCGCTGCTTGATCTGGTCGAACTCGAGTGCGCCGGCGATCGCGTTACCGGTGCAGCTGCCGAGTTTGCCCTGGTTGTAGACCGGTGGGCACTTGGGCCTCAGGTCGACCTTTCGCGGCAGCTCGGCGAGCGCCGCCGCCGGCGCCGCGTAGAGCATGTCGCGGCCGTCGGGCAGGTCAGGAACCCAGCCGAAGCCTTTCACTTTGCGAGCCATTCGAACGCCTCCTCCGAGAGTTAAATTGAGTTATCAATACATGCTGGCGCAGTCATCTGTCAACCGTTGACGCGATGGCCGCTGGCGGTTGCCGGCCTGGCGCTGCTGCGGGGCCGCTGGACGATTCGATCCAACGGAGGCGACGGGACGAGCTTCGACCGTGCCGCGCGCGGGTGTCGCCGGCGCCTGGCTCCGAATAGGCTTCTTGCATGAACCGGAGCCCGGGCGCAGAGGAGGCCGCCGCGATCGCGGCGGCGATCGGGCGCTTCGAGGCGGATACCGCTCCGGTCGAGGTTGCGAAGGAGGCGGTGAGCCCGTGGCAGCGGGCCGCGCTGGTCGAGGGGGTCGGCGCTAAGGGCACTGTTCAGAAGCATCTAGAAGGAGGGACGCAATGGCAGTCGTGAAAATCATCGAGCTGGTCGGCAGCTCGAAGACGTCGACCGACGACGCGGCGAAACAGGCTCTCGCCCAGGCGCAGGGCACGTTGCGCAACATCCGCGCCGTCGACATCGTCTCGACCGGGATCCGGGGAGAGAACCTGGACGAGTACCGCGCCCATGTGCGGGTCGCCTTCCTGGTCGAGGGGACCGAGGTGGACTAGTGGCGGACGAGACGGGGGAGATCACCCGCGACGAAGCGCGGAAATTGATCGACGACGGCGCGCAGCTGGTCGACGTGCGTGTCGCGCATGAGTGGGAGGCCGGCCACATCGCCGGCGCCACCCATCTGCCGCTGGACGAGCTGGCCGGGCGGACGGGCGAGCTGGACAAGGAGCGCCCGGTCGTCCTCTACTGTCGCGGCGGCACCCGCTCGACGATGGCGACCGACGCTCTTGCCGACGCCGGCTTCGACGCGGCCAAGCTCAGCGAGGGCATCGTCGGTTGGGCCGAGGCCGACCTGCCGCTCGAGCCCGAGGGCGGCTACGTCGCCGAGTCGGGCGAGGCCGCGGCGATTCTCGAGGCCCGCAAGAAGGCCTCCCAGGGCTGAGCCGGCCCAAACTCGTCACAAAGATTTTTGTTTGCGCGCACCATCCGCGCGCGTCGACTTGTCTACATGCCATCATGGAGACCATGAGAGAGAGTTGGACCGACTCACGACTGGACGACCTGAACCATCGAGTCGACGATGGCTTCAAGCGCGTAGACGCCGAGCTGCGCGCATTGAACGCGCGTTTCGATGGGTTGCAGCGCACGTTGCTGCAGGTCGGAGGTGGCATGATCGCCACCCTGATCGCAGGGTTCTTCGGCGTGATCGTCACCCAGCTTTGAGTTAAATACCCTAATCCCTGTCAGGTTTTGCTATTTTTCTGATCGTGGAGGTCGTCGTCGATCAGGACAAGCAGCAGAGCGGCAAGGGCCGCACGGGCACGCTCGAGAACCCGGAGACCTACGAGAACGTCCCCGGGAACGTGATCCCGATCATCGAGCGAGAGTTCGACGACTTCGACAACGAAGCTGAGGACTTCCTGGCCGGCAAGATGGCCGAAGAGCAGTTCATCGGCTTCCGCCTCAAACAGGGCGTTTACGGCCAGCGCCAGCCCGACGTGCAGATGGTTCGCGTCAAGCTTCCCTTCGGCGGCGTCACGCCCGAGCAGATGGAGACCTTCGCCACCGTGGTCGAGAAGTGGGCCCCGCTGAACAAGGGCCACATCACGACTCGCCAGAACATCCAGATCCACCACGTGCCGCTGCGCGATATGGAGTCCCTGCTGCGCGAAATCGCAGAGGTCGATCTCTCCTCGCGCGAGGGTTGCGGCAACACGGTGCGCAACGTCACCGGCGACCCCTGGGCCGGGGTCGCCGCCGACGAGATCTTTGACCCGACGCCCTACGCCGGTGCCTACGTTCGTTACTTCGTTCGTCACCCGACGACGCAGCTGATGCCGCGCAAGATCAAGACCGCCTTCACCGGTTCAGACGAGGACCGGGCGATCACCGGCATCCATGACATCGCCTTCCTCAGCCGCGAACGTGACGGGGTCAAGGGCTTCGAGGTCCGGGTCGGCGGCGGCACCTCGATCATGGCCCGAGTCGCGCCGACCCTCTATGAGTTCGTCGAGGCCGACAACGGCGATTACCTCAAGGTCTCCGAGGCCGTGCTGCGCATCTTCGACCGCCAGGAGTGGCTGCGCGTCAACCGCGCCCGCGCCCGGATCAAGGTGCTGATCGACAAGATCGGCATCGACGCCTTCCGTGAGCAGGTCGAGGAGGAGTTGCGGGGCGACTGGGCCGATGAGCGGGACTTCGACGTCGAGCGGTTGCGCTTTGACGATGACGAGGAGGAGCGCGCCCCCGAGGCACCGCCCACCCCCGCCTCGCCCAACGGCGATCGCTCCGAGTTCGACCGCTTCCTCCAAGGCAACGTGCAGCCGCAGCGCCAGGACGGCTTCGTCGCGGTCGAGGTCAAGATCGAGCGCGGCGACCTGACGCCCGAGCAGTTCCGCGGCCTGGCGGCGATCATGCGCGAGTTCACCGGTGGCTACGCGCGCAGCACGGTGCAGCAGAACCTGGTCCTGCGCTGGGTGCGCGACGAGGCGCTCTACGAGGTCTGGGAGCGGCTCAAGGCCCTCGACCTCGCCGAGGCCGGTGCCCGCGAGATCACCGACGTGGTCAGCTGCCCCGGCACCGACAGCTGCAAACTCGGCATCACCAGCTCGATGGGGCTCAACCGGGCGATCAAGCAGCGGGTCGAGGAGATGCAGATCTCCGACGATCTGACCCGCAAGATCCACATCAAGATGAGCGGCTGCCCCAACGGCTGCAGCCAGCACCACATCGCCAACATCGGCTTCTACGGTGCCTCGCTCAAAGTCGGCGGCCGCCAGGTGCCCGCTTACATCCCGCACATCGGCGGCAACTACGAGGGCGGCGAGGTGATCTTCGGCACGCGGCTGAAGTCGCGGCTGCCCGCCAAGCGCGTCCCCGAGGCCGTGCAGCGCTGGATCGAGCTGTATGAGGCCGAGCGGTCCGACGGCGAGGAGTTCAACGCGTTCGCCGAGCGGGTCGGCGCCGAGCGCTTCGAAGCGACGGTCAAGGAGCTGACCCTGCCCGCCGAGTTCAGCCTCGAGACGATGCAGCAGTTCATCGACTGGAACCGCTCCAGCCCCTACAAGGTGGAGCGGGGCGAGGGCGAGTGCGCGATATGAACCCGGTCGCCACCACCACCATCCCGGAGATCGACGCCGAGGAGGTCGCCGCGCGTCTCGAGGAGCGCGGCGCGTCGGAGGCGATCGAGTGGATGTTCGAGACCTTCGGCCAGAGCCACTACATCGCCTGCTCGTTTCAGAAAACGAGCGCGGTGACCGCGCACCTGGCCAGCCAGATCAACTCCGACGCGCGCTTCTTCTACCTCGACACCGACGTCCTCTTCCCCGAGACCTATGAGACTCGGGACAAGCTCGCCGAGCACCTCGGCGTCGAGTTCGACCGCTTCCACAACCTGACGCTCGCCGAGCAGGCCGAGCAGTACGGCGACGAGCTGTGGAAGAGCGACCCGGACGCCTGCTGCGGGCTGCGCAAGGTCGAGCCGATGCGGCGCGCCCTCTCTTCCGTAGACTGCTGGCTCGCTGGCGTCCGCCGCGAGGACTCCACGAGTCGCGCCAAGACCCCCAAGTTCGCCTGGGACAAGCGATTCGATCTATGGAAGCTGAACCCGATCGCGGACTGGACCGAGCGCGATGTCTGGAACTACATCCGTGAGCACCACCTCCCGTACAACCCGCTGCACGATCAGGGCTACCCCTCGATCGGCTGCACCCATTGCACCAAGCCGGTCGGGCCAGGCGGCTCGCCACGCGCCGGGCGCTGGGCGGGTCTGGAAAAGACCGAGTGCGGGATCAACTAGCGGCGCACGCCGTCCCTGACACCTTCCCCCGAACGATTGGTGATACCCCCGCATGAGCGAGACGATGACTGAGCTTTCCCTGACCCTTGACGAGCGCCACACGGCGGACTTCGAGATGATCGGCAACGGTGGCTTCGCACCGCTGACCGGCTTCCAGGGCTCCGCCGACTGGGAGCGCGTCTGCGCCGAGA
>JASLJO010000068.1 GCA_030152505.1 Solirubrobacterales bacterium
ATGGCCGATGTCGCCTCGACCGAATCGGTACCGGCGCGGCTCGCCGAGATCCGCGAGCAGTTGAAGCTGCTCTCGGACTACCTTTGACCCGGCCTCGCTGCGGGAGGAGGCCGATCGGCTGGAGGAGGAGATGGGAAGGCCGGGCTTCTGGGACGACCAGGAGGCCGCGGCGCGCACCTCGGCCGCACACGCCCGTGCCCAGCGCAAGCTGAGGACCTTCGAGGAGCTCGAGTCGGAGGCCGGCGATCTGGTCGAGCTGGCCGAGATGGCCGCCGAAGACGAGGAGATGGCGGCCGAGCTGGAGACGCAGATGGCATCGGTGGAAGCGCGGCTTGCCGAGTTGGAAGAGGCACGTCTGTTCAGCGGTCAGTACGACGCGGGTGACGCGGTCGTCTCGGTCCACGCGGGGGCGGGGGGCACTGACTCTCAGGACTGGGCCGAGATCCTCCTGCGGATGTACCTGCGCTGGGCTGAGCGGCGCGGCTTCGAGGTCGAGATGAAGGAGGCCTCGCCGGGGGAGGAGGCTGGGCTCAAGTCGGCGACCTTCCTCGCCCACGGCGAGAATGCCTATGGGCTCTTTGCCGCCGAGCGGGGCGTGCACCGGCTGGTGCGGATCTCTCCCTTCGACTCCTCGGCGCGGCGGCACACCAGCTTCGCCCAGGTCGACGTCGGCCCGCTGGTCGACGAGGGGGTCGAGGTGGAGATCGACGACACCGACCTGCGCATCGATACCTACCGCGCCTCCGGCGCCGGCGGCCAGCACGTCAACAAGACCGATTCGGCGGTGCGAATCACCCATGTGCCGACCGGTGTCGTCGTCCAGTGCCAGAACGAGCGCTCGCAGACGCAGAACAAGGCGGTGGCGATGCAGCTGCTGCGCTCGAAGCTGATCGAGCTGGAGGAGCGCAAACGGGCCGAAGAGCTGGCGAAGGAGAGAGGCGAGGTCAAGGAAGTCGCCTGGGGTTCGCAGATCCGCAGCTACTTCCTACATCCGGACCAGCGGGTGAAGGACCACCGGACGGGACACGAGGTGGGCGATGCGCAGCGGGTCCTCGACGGCGACCTCGACGACTTCATCAGGGACTACCTGAACAAGACGGCCGCGTCGTCTTCAGCGAGCTAGCCCGGGAAAAGTACAAGCCGCCGGGAGGGGCACCCGGCGCTCCCTTGCGGGAGCTTGATGCGGACGACGAGCCGGCCGTGCTGCTTCGCCGAGTCGCCGCTGAAGCGGAGGACGCCGCTCTTGCCCAGATGACGTTTGAAGGTTCCGATGCCGTGGATCTGAAGGGTGGCCCCGACGGGGGTGTTGGTCGTGTATCCGATCGTCAGCTTCAGCCGGTTGTGGTGCGTGGAGGCGTGAGCGCTGGCGCTGTGGATCGGGCATTCGGCGATAGCTGCCGAGCTCGAGCCGGCGCTTTCCCGCGCGACTTCTCGGGCTTCCTTGCAGGTTTCGTTCGCTTCGGCCCTGGTGAGTTCGCCTTCTTCGGCTTCTTCCTGCGCGATCTCGCATTCCTCTTCGGCGAATTCGGCTTCGTCTTCTTCTTCGAGTTCGAATTCTTCTTCGAAGGCGACCGTGGTGGGGTCGGCTTCGAGTTCGGCGGCCTGAGCGGACTTCACGCCGAGCAGCAGCGCCGCGAGAGCCAAGGGCAGGACGAAGGCGCAGAGCCAAGCCGCGCGGGCGATCAGTGCGGTGTGGTCGTGCGAAGTCGTGTCGGTATTCCCTTCCACGCCTCCAACATCGGTCCCGCAGCCGATCTGCTTTAGCGCGGGATCCTACTCTCCGCTTTGAAGCACACCCTCCATCTCGAGCAGGGCCTCCTTCATCGGCAACCCGCCGCCGTAACCACCCAGCGCGCCACCGCTGCGCAGGACGCGATGGCAGGGGACGACGATCGGGATCGGGTTGGCGCCACAGGCGGTTCCGGCGGCGCGCACGGCGCGCTCGTTGCCGGCGCTGCGAGCGATCTCGGTGTAGCTGCGGGTCTTGCCGTAGGGGATGCGGTCGATCGCCCGCAGCGCTCGCAGGCGGAAACCCCTGCTCAACTGCCAGTCGAGCGGCAGCTCGAACTCGTGCAAGCGGCCCTCGAAGTAGAGGTCGAGCTGTCGCCGGGCATCATCGAGACGTGCCGGCGCCTCGAGCACGCGCGGCGAGATCCGCGCCGCCAGGTCCTCGAGCGTCTCCTCGGCGTCGTGGTTGGGCAGGCTGAGCTTGACCAGACCGCGTGCGGTGGCCGCCACCAGCAGCGGCCCGAAGGGGGAGTCGACATTCGCGTAGGCGACATCGAGCAACCCCTCGGCGGCAGCACGGTCGGCGAGAAGTTCGAGGCTTGCCTTCATGCCAGCTCCTTCCTCAGTCGCTTGATTCCCTCGTGCAGGCTGCGCCGGGCCGCGTCCGGTGAGCAGCCGAGCGCGGCGGCAATCTCGGCGTGGGGGAGGTCGCAGGCGTAGCGCAGCGCCACCGCGGCGCGCTGCTTGGGCGGCAACGCTCCGACCAGCGCCCAGATCCCGTCGTCGAGCTGCGGATCGGCGGTGGCGCCGCCGAGCTCCTCCGGCTCGGCCACGGGCAGCGGTCGGCGCCCGTTCGCCCGATGATGGTCGATCGCCTTGCGATGGGCGATGGTCAGCAGCCAGCCACGCAGGTTGCGGTCGTCGCCCAACTTGGGGTAGGCGCGCAGCGCCGCCAAAAAGGTCTCCTGGAAGCAGTCCTCCGCGTCGGCCCTTCCGACCGCGCCGCGCAACACCGCCATCACGTCGGCGGCGTGGTCGTCCAGCAGTGTCTGGAATGGCGGCAAGGTGGGCACCTATGGGATTAAACGCGTTGCCCGCGTCGAACGTGAGAGCACCCGTCCCTCCAACCCAAGCGTGGTCGAGGTTTGTTCCGTTATACGACGCAAAGCTCGACCACGCTTGGCTGGCTAGGGTGGCGAGATGGCTGATTTCAGTGAGATGGTCGCTCGGGCGCTTGCCGAGGATCTTGGCGCCGGGGACGTGACCTCGGCGGCGACCGTGCCGGAGGGCGCGAAGGCCAGGGCGCGGATCGTGCAGAAGCAGCCGGGAGTCGTATTCGGCCTGGATGTCGTCGCCGAGACGATGCGGCAGTGCGGGGTGGAGGACGTCGACAACTTGGCGGTGGAGGGACAGTGGCGGGACGACGTGCCGGCCGAGGTCGTTTTGGCGAGCGGGCCGGCCGCGGCGCTGCTCGCCGCCGAGCGAACGGCACTCAACTTTCTCGGCCACCTATCGGGGGTGGCGACCTTGACCGCCCGCTTCGCCGAGGCCGTCGCCGGAACCGGTGCGGGCATCCTCGACACGCGCAAGACCACCCCCGGCCTACGCGTTCTGGAGAAGGCCGCGGTCGCGGCCGGCGGTGGGATCAACCACCGCATGGGCCTCCACGACGCGATCCTGGTCAAGGAGAACCACATCGCCCTCGCCGGCGGCGTTGCCAAGGCGATCCACGCCGCCCGCACCGCCCAGCCGCAGATGCCACTCGAGATCGAGTGCCGCAACATGGACGAGGTCGCCTACGCCCTCGGCGCCGGGGCGGACAGATTGCTGCTCGACAACATGACGCCGGAGCAGCTGCGCGAAGCGGTCGCCCTGAAGGACGCCGAGCGTGGCGCTGACGCCCCGCAGCTCGAGGCCTCCGGTGGCGTCAGCCGGGAGACCGTGCGGGCCATCGCCGAATCGGGCGTCGACTTCATCTCCGTCGGCGCTTTGACGCACTCAGCGCCGACGCTCGACTTCAGCATGCTGCTCGAGTCCGTTACTTGAGCAGGCGCGACAATCGCCGGTCCTTGAGCACCCGGCCACCCGTCTGCTCCTTTGGGCAGTAGTTGGTCTGGTGCTCGGCGAAGTAGACGGCCTCGATCGTCGTGCCGCAACGCGGGCAGGGCTCGCCCTCGCGCTTGTGGACCTGCAGCGGCATCGGCAGCTTGTCGGGAAGCTCCTCGCCGATCGTCCGCTCGTAGTGCTCGATCGCGTCGCCGAGGACGTGCAGGGCCGCATGCAGGCGTTCGACCTCCTCCTCGCTCAGCTCCGAGCCCTGCTTGAAGGGCGAGAGCCGCGCCTCCCAGAGGATCTCGTCGACCCAGGAGCGGCCGATCCCGGCGATGTCGCGCTGGTGGCGGAGCAGCGGGTGCAGGTGGCGGGGCTGGTCGATCGCGGCGGCGAACTCGTCGAGAGGGGGTGGGGGCCATGCTTCCGGGCCGAGGGTCGCCACGGCCTCGTCCGCCTCGACCTCGCCGCCCGGCAGCAGTTTGGCCCAGGCTCGCTGCTTCGTCCCGAACTCCCGCAACCGCAGCTCCCGCCCGTCCTCGAGCCGGATCAGCACCCGCGATGCCCGATCTTTGAGCGAGGCCCGCTTGTCGAAGACCCGCAGCCTGCCGGCCGACATCAGGTGGATCAACAGCGCCAGCTCCCCGAACTCGACCACCGGCATCTTGCCCACGCGCCGAACTCCGCTGACCTCACGCCCCACCAGCTCCTCCAGCCCCGGCTCAAACGTCTTCATCACATTCATCCCCGGTGCCAACGCCGATTCGACGCAAGCTCCCCGCACCGCGGCGTCAAGTCGCCGCACCGT
Source organism: Solirubrobacterales bacterium (assembly GCA_030152505.1). GTDB lineage: Bacteria > Actinomycetota > Thermoleophilia > Solirubrobacterales > 70-9 > VRUE01. The sequence goes on from JASLJO010000068.1 coordinate 4,586, forward strand.
GATCTCGACCTCCGGCAGCTCTGGCATACGAGAAGTCTGCCCCCTGCGCCTCTTCCGCGGGTGGCAGGAGGGGAGGGTGTTCGGCCGAGTGAGGCCGCTAAAACACCCCCTCCCCTCCTGACAGGACCCGCGGTCGAGGCCATGACGCAAAGGGGATAGACTTGGAGTCGCATTCATTCGACTGGACTCAGGCCAAGGCCATGCCAGCGAACATACGACCAGCGAGGCCCTTTCAGGGTCTCTCGAGGCAACCGTAGATGAGAGAGCTGCCGACGATCAACGAGCCGGTCCCGATGCTCGACCTCAACCCGGAGGAGGTCGAGGAGTTGGCGCGAGAGGTGCGTGAGCTGGCGCGCGAGCGCGACGCCGTCATCCTCGCCCACAACTACCAGGTTCCCGAGGTGCAGGGGGTCGCCGACTACACCGGCGACTCGCTCGGACTCTCCCGCCGGGCCGCCGAATCCGGCGCTTCGACGATCGCCTTCTGCGGCGTCCACTTCATGGCCGAGACGGCCTCGATCCTCTCGCCCGAGAAGACCGTGCTGATCCCCGATCTGGAGGCGGGCTGCTCGCTCGCCGACTCGATAACCGCCGGCGAGCTGCGCAATTGGAAGGCTCGCCACAGCCCCGACGCGGTCGTCGTCATGTATGTCAACACCTCCGCGGAGGTGAAGGCGGAGACCGACTACTGCTGCACCTCCTCCAACGCGGTCAAGGTCGTCGAGCACATCCTGCGAGAGCACGGCCCCGAGACCGAGATCCTCTTCGGGCCCGACATGTGGCTCGGTTCCTACGTCGAGCGTGAGACCGGCCGCTCGATGCACGTCTGGCCGGGTGAGTGCCACGTCCACGCCGGCATCCGGCCGGACGACATCCGCGCGCAGCGGGAAGCCCATCCCGAGGCCGAGTTCCTCGTCCATCCGGAGTGCGGCTGCGTCACCCAGGTGATGGAGTTCGTCGCCGCCGGAGAAGTGGAGGAGGAGGGCGTGCACATGCTGTCCACCGGGCAGATGCTGGATTACGTCCAGCGGCGCCCCGACGGCGAGTACATCGTCGCCACCGAGAACGGCATGCTGCATCCGCTGCGGATGGCGGCGCCGGGCGCGAGCCTGATCGAGGCCAACCGGATGGCCTACTGCAAGTACATGAAGATGATCACCCTGCCGAAGTTGCGCGACGCCCTGCGCGAGGTGAAGTTCGAGGTCAGCGTCCCGCCCGAGATCGCCGAGCGGGCGCGGTTGCCGATCGAGCGCATGGTCGCCATCGGCTGAGGGCCTCGACAGATAAAGTCAGGGCATGGAGCAGGCGACCTCGGAGAGGGCGATCGACCGCGAGCAGCTGCACGAGCTGGCGCAGCAGCTGCGGGTTGACTCGGTGCGCGCCGCGGCCGCGGCCAACTCCGGTCACCCCACCTCCTCGATGTCGGCGGCCGACCTGATGGCGGTGCTGCTGGCGCGCCACCTGCGCTATGACTTCGATGCTCCCGAAAACCGCGCCAACGACCACCTCGTCTTCTCCAAGGGCCACGCCTCGCCGCTCCTCTACGGCCTCTACAAGATGGCCGGCGCGATCGACGACGAGGAGCTGCTCACCTTCCGCGAGTTCGGCTCGCGCCTGCAGGGCCATCCGACGCCGGAAATCCCCTGGGTCGACGTCGCCACCGGCTCGCTCGGCCAGGGCCTGCCGATCTCGGTCGGCATCGCGCTGGCGGGCAAGCGACTGGAGCAGGCCGATTTCCGTGTCTGGGTGCTCTGCGGCGACTCCGAGCTGGCCGAGGGCTCGATGTGGGAGGCCTTCGAGCACGCCGGCAACGCCGGCCTCGACAACATGATCGCCGTCGTCGACGTCAACCGGCTCGGTCAGCGGGGCCCGACGATGCACGAGTGGGACACCGCCTCGTGGGCGGCACGTGCCGCCGCCTGCGGCTGGGACGTGCAGGAGATCGACGGGCACGACCTCGAGGCGATCGACGCCGCCTACGCGAAGGCGCTCGCCGCCGACAGGCCGGCCGCGATCTTTGCCCGCACGAAGAAGGGCTCCGGCGTCGCCGCGGTCGAGGACAAGGAAGGCCAGCACGGCAAGCCGCTGGCCGAGCCCGAGGCGGCGGTCGAGGAGCTGGGTGGCGAGCGCTCCCTGCGGGTCGAGGTTCAGTCTCCGCCGGAGCCGCGGCCGTATGAGGTCGAGCGCGCGGCGGTTGAGCGGCCCACCTATGAGGTCGGCGAGAAGGTCGCCACGCGCGGCGCCTACGGCGACGCCCTGGCCTGGCTCGGCTCGATCGACGAGCGGGTCGTCGCGCTCGACGGCGAGGTCGGCAACTCGACCTACGCCGAACGGTTCGCCGCCAAGCACCCCGATCGCTTCTTCGAGATGTACATCGCCGAGCAGCAGATGGTCGCCGCTGCCGTTGGCATGCAGACCCGCGGCTGGAAGCCCTTCGCCTCCTCGTTTGGCGCCTTCCTCAGCCGTGCTTACGACTTCGTCCGCATGGCGGCGATCTCCGACGCCGACCTGAAGCTCTGCGGCTCGCACGTCGGCGTCTCGATCGGCCCCGACGGCCCCTCGCAGATGGCGCTGGAAGACATCGCCTCGCTGCGCGCGGTCTATGGCAGCGTCGTCCTCTACCCGAGCGACGCCAACCAGGCGGTTGCGCTGCTCGACGCGATGCGTGAGCACCGCGGCATCAGCTACATGCGCACCACCCGCGCCGCGACCCCGGTCCTCTACGAGGCGGATGAGAGCTTCGAGATCGGCGGCAGCCGCACCGTGCGCTCCGGCGATGACGACCAGGTGACCCTGATCGCCGCCGGCATCACCCTGCACGAATCGCTCGCTGCTGCCGACGAGCTCGCCGGTAAGGGGATCGACGCCCGGGTGATCGACCTCTACTCGGTCAAGCCGGTCGACCGCGACGCGATCCTCAAAGCCGCGAGCGAGACCGAGGCCCTGGTCACGGTTGAGGACCACTGGGTCGAGGGCGGCATCGGCGAGACCGTCGCCGGCGTCCTCGCCGAAGCCGCTGCGAGCACTCCGCTCGTCCGCCTCGCCGTCACCGGGCGCCCCACCAGCGGCCCCCCTGAGGCTCTGCTCGCCGCCGCCGGCATTGACTCGGCGAGCATCGTCGCCGCGGTCGAAGCAGCGCTGGCCCAGACGGCCTAGAGAAAAGAAGAGAGGCCGATGCGGACCTCGCCTTCCCACCGGCATTCCGGCGGGATGCACCTGAATTGGAAGCTGGGCGCGAACGGGTCGACGATGTGATCCAAAAGAGAGGAGTTCTGGCGGAGCAGCCAGGGCGACTGGGTCACGTGGACTTCCTTCACTTTGCCGGCGGGCACGACGATCAGCCGGGGGCGGTCGCAGCGCTGGCGGTCGAGCCTGCATTCGCGGATACAGATGGGGTCGCCGCTGCACCTGACCACGCATTCTTTTTTTTCCAGCTCACACTGGACGCCGTCGCTTTTCGCCTTTTCCCGCAGCAGGACCTTGGATGAGTCGCTGGCCAGGTACTCGCCCTTGACTTCGTCGCCGTTGACGAGCAGTACGACGGCATCGGGGCGTCGCTCGGGGAAATCCGCCTGGCGCGCGACGCTGAGCACGAACGTCGCCAGGGCGACGGCGAGGACGAGGCGCCAGAGCGGAAACTGGGCGCCGTCCCCCGCTTCGAGGAACTCCCGGATCAGTCGCAGGCCGTAGAAGAGCAGCCCGGCGACGACCACCACGACGAGCAGGCCGAAGAAGTCGAAGGGGACGAGCAGCAGCGTGAAGATCGCGATCACGGCCGTTGGAAAGCCCGCCTCGCGCGAGAGAGCCGCGTTCACCTTGCGCCAGAGCCAGAAGCTCCTGCCGTCGGTCGACTTGGCGACCTTCACCAGGACGAAGCCGAGCAGGCCCAGGGCGAGGGCGAGGAAGAGCACCGAGATCGCCAGCTCCCGGAAGCCCGCCGCGACGATCTGCTCCCTGGGCAGAAGCGGGACCACCTCCTCGGGCGGCAGTTCTCCCCTGCGGAAGCGCTGCCACTCGACGAAGTATCCGGCGGCGACGAAGAAGACGCCGAACCCCGCGAGCACCGCCAACACTTTGCCGGTGGAGCTCAGGGCTTGATCGAGGCTCTGGCCGAAGCCGCTCCTGATGTCCCTGGCCGCGTTCTCTCTGGCATATACGGAGGTCGGACTCTTCTTGTCCCCTTCGGACTCTGTTGTCGGCTCGCCGTTCATTGAAGAGCGCCACCCGCTGCGCCGTCGCAACCCTCGCATGCGCACGGCATCGATGCAAGATTTCTGACTAAAGGATGTACCGCCGTGTGTACGGGAGCGAGGGCAAATGACAAGAAGCGCTAATAAATCGCTAAGCTAATGCTCACCTTCTTTTGGGCGGGGTGTTGCGCGCGATCCGCGGCGCAGGAGTCAACCTTCGGCTGCAGAAGGACCACCGCTGAATATGGCCCTGGGCAAAAAGGACAAGAAGAAAAGCGACGAGTCGCAGCCGCGGCGCAATCGCAAGGGCGGCGCGCCGATCATCGAGATGCACGACGTCACCAAGGTCTACCCGGGTGGCCACATGGCGCTCGACCGGGTCTCTCTGGCGATCGACCGCGGCGAGTTCGTCTTCCTCGTCGGCCCAACGGGCTGCGGCAAGTCGACCCTGATCAAGACCCTCATCCGCGATGAGGAGACGACCGAGGGCAGCGTCCGCATCGCCGGTCGCGACATCGGCGCCCTGCCGGAGAAGAAGATCCCGCAGCTGCGGCGCAACATCGGCACCGTCTTCCAGGA
>JASLJO010000297.1 GCA_030152505.1 Solirubrobacterales bacterium
GTCGGCGACGCCTCCTTCCAGCAGAAGTGCGCCGACGTCTTCTACGAGATCCGCGACTCGCCCCGGACCGTCGTCTTCGTCACCCACGACATGAGCGCGGTCGAGCAGTATTGCCACCGGGCGATGCTGCTCCACGACGGCGCGGTGCAGGCGATCGGCGCGGCCGACGAGGTGGCGCGCCGCTACCTGCGACTCAACTTCGAGCAGGCGCCGGGCGAGGGGAGCGCCGAGATGGGCGGCGTCGCCGACATCACCCTCGCCGATGTCTGGCTCGAGGACGGCGCCGGCGAACGGATCACCAACGTCGAGAAGGGGGCCGAGCTGCGCTTCGGCGCGGTCTTCGAGGCCCACCGGCAGGTGGAGGGTCCGAGCTTCGGCTTCGCCTTCAACAACGCCGACGGAGTCGAGGTCACCGGCTTCGGTCTCGGACTCGCGGGCGAGGGACCCGACCGGCTCGAGCCGGGCCAGCGGGTCCGCCTCGGCGGCGAGATCGAGAACCGCCTGGCGCCGGGCCGCTACGTGACCAAGTGCTGGGTCCACCGCAATCACAACTACGCCGACCTCGTCCTCCACTCCCCGCACGTGCTTGATTTCGTCGTCTACGGCAGCAGCGGCGCCGGCGTGGTCGCGCTCGACCACGAGATCGAGGCGACGGTCGAGGAGGACAGGGCGCCGGTGGAGGGGCCGTGAGCGCCGAGCCGGTGAACATGGAATTGCGCGAGGTCAGCGGCCCCTCGGCGCTCGGCGGCGGCCGTCACCGTTTCTTCGAGCTGCTCTGGCTGATGTCGGTGACCGAGTTCAAGAAAACCTTCTTCGGCACCGTGCTCGGCTACGTCTGGTCGCTGATGCGCCCATTGCTGCTCTTCGCGGTCTTGCTGCTTGTCTTCACCCAGATCTTCAAACTCGGCAGCGAAGTACCGCACTACGAAGTCCTGCTGCTCTTCAACATCGTCCTCTTCGGCTTCTTCCAGGAAGGGACGGGGGCCGCCGTCGGCTCGGTGCTGTCGCAGGAGGGGATAGTGCGCAAGACCCAGTTCCCGCGACTGGTCATCCCGCTCTCGGTAGTCCTCACGGCGTTGTTCACCTTCGGCCTCAACATGATCGTCGTCTTCGCTTTCATGCTCGCCTTTGGCGTCACGCCGATGTGGACCTGGTTGCTCTTTCCACTGATCCTGCTGCCGTTGCTGGTCTTCATCTGCGCTTTGGCGATGCTGCTCTCGGCGCTCAACGTCCGCTTCCGTGACGTGGCGATCATCTGGGTCGTCCTGGCCACCGCGCTCAACTACGGCACGCCGGTGATCTATCCGCTGAGCATCGTTCCGGAAGGCCTGAAGCACGTGCTGATGGCCAATCCACTGACTCCGCTCTTCCAGCAGGCGCACATCTGGATGATCGACTCCAACACCGAAGGAGTGCGGGCAGCAGCCGGCGGCCCCCTGCCGCTGATCGTCGCCGCCCTGATCTATATCGGCGTCTGCGTGGCTGGCGTCTGGGTCTTCAACCGCGAGGCGCCGCGCATCGCCGAGCAGCTTTAGACGAGTGATCTAACCTCGGCGCTACTTTGCCGCCAGGGGGAGTTTCAGGGTGATGCCTTGATTCGAAGACCGATATTGCTCGCAGTCATGGCCGTGGCCCTGCTCGCGTCGCCTTCCGGGGCCGCTGCGGCAGCGGCGCCGTCCGGCTTCACGGTCGGCATCTCGCCGCAGACCCCGGCAGGCGCGGGCGACTACAGCCTGATGCAGGAGGCAGGGGTGAAGAGCCTGCGGCTGCCGCTCGGTTGGCCCAGCGTGGAGGGTCACAGCCCGTATCTGGTCGCGCCCGACTGGTCGGGCTTCGATCATTCGGTCGAGCTGGCCGCGCAATATGGGATGCGGGTCTTCCCGTTCATCTGGGGGACGCCCTCCTGGGTCGCCGGTCAGCAGCGGATAGAACCGGTCCGCAGCGGTTGGGCGAGTCGTGCCTGGGCATCCTTCCTGCGTCAGGCCGTCCGCCGCTACGGCCCTTACGGGGAGTTCTGGCGCGAGCATCCCGAGCTGACCCCACAACCGATTCGCTCCTGGGAGATCTGGAACGAGGAGAACATCGTCACCTTCTCGGCGAACCCCAGCCCGGTGCGCTTCGCCCGCGTCATGCGGGTCGCGGGCCGCGCGATCCACGGCGCCGACCGCGGCGCCAAGGTGATCCTCGGCGGCCTCTTCGGCCGGCCGCTGCAGATCCCGCCCAACACGGCGTCTGGTGACTTCCTCAACGGCGTCTACCGGGCGGGCGGCGTGAAGCGCTTCTTCGACGGCGTCGCCCTGCACCCCTATGTGGCCGACGCCGCGGCAATGCGTCCGATGATCGGAAACCTGAGGCGGATCATGCGCCGCCACGGCGACGCCGCGACCCCGATCTACGTCACCGAGATGGGCTGGGGCTCCGACAGCTACCAGACTCGTTGGGAGCGCGGTCTCTACGGGCAGGCGCGTGAGCTCGAACAGGCCTTCTCGATGCTCGCTGGCCATCGCCGCTCGTGGAACGTTGCCGGCGTCTGGTGGTTCACCTGGGCCGACACCACCCGCCTATGTCAGTTCTGCGACTCGGCCGGCCTGCTGACCGACAACCGTGAAGCCAAGCCCGCCTGGTACCGCTTCACCGAATGGACTGGCGGCGACCCCGAAATCGTCCCCCGGGCGACCTTCGGCGACTAGCTTCGGTCGCGGTAGAGCTTCGGCAGCGGGCTTCCGGTCGTGGTAGAGGTTTGAGCCCCATAGCGATCCAAACCTCTACCACGCTGGTAGGGCGTGGTGGGTCTAGGCTGAGCGGAAGAGGTTGACCGAGCCGATGCGGCGCATCGCGTACTGGTCGTAGGGGAGGTCGCCGCGCCAGCGGTTGTGCGCCTCGGCCGAGACGAAGTAGCTCTCGGGGTCGGCTTCCATCGCCTCGATCTGCGCCGCCAGGTCCTCTGCCGAGAGGCCGAGGGCGGCGACGATGCGCTCCAGTTTCTCGCGGTGCTCCTCGGCGCCCCAGCCTGCGAGCACGTGGTCGACTGCGTGGATCGAGCAGCCACCGCGCTTTTGCACCAGCACGTGGCCGGCTTCGACCGCCGCGCCGACCTGCTCCAGCGGTACGTGCTCGAGCACCGAGATCGAGAAGACCGCGCCGAAATCGTCGCCGACGTCCTCGTTCGGCGGGAAGAGCTCGCGGACGAAGTGGACGTCGGGGTAGGCGGCCTGGAAGCGCTTGAACTCGCGCGGGCCGTTGCCGCCGCCCATGTAGTCGTCGACGACGGTGACGTCGTAGCCGAGGCGGGAGAGCATCCCCGCCACCAGCGGCTCACCGGCGCCGATCTCGAGGACGCGGCTGCCGCGCTCGACGTTGCCGAGGATCGCCTTGATCGCCCAGCAGCGCTGCAGGTCCTTCATGTCGAAGCTGGCGCCGGCGAGGCCGGTGAGGTGGTCGGCGGAATCCGCGAAATCGCGCACGGTGCCGTAGGAGATCGGTGGCAGTGCGAAGTCGCCGGCGTAGCGCTCGGCGATCGGCCAGAGGGCGCTGTCGGCGATCGTCCAGGCGGAGGCGTTGGCGCCGGGCGTCGCACCCGAAGGGGCGTAGAGCGCCGCTTTGCCCGCCAGTCGGCGCAGCAGCGGCGAGCGCGCCGCGGCGGCGCGCAGGCGCTGTGCCTGGGCCGCCGCGCTCACGCCGAGGAACCCACCGGCCGTCCGGCGGCCGAGCACTTGCGCAGGAAGTCGGCGACCGCTTCGGCGTTCGCCCGCCAGCTCAGCCGCTCGGCGGCGAAGCGGCGCGCGCCAGCGCCGAGGCGCTCGGACAGCTCGCTGTCGGCGAGCAGCTCTTCGATGCGGACGACGATCTCCATTGCGTTTCCCTGCTCCAGCAGGAGGGCACCCTCACCGTGGGTGAGGTCGTTGCCGATGTTGCAGTGCGGCAAGATAACCGGCCGCCCCATCGCCAGGAACTCCGGCAGCTTGGAGGGCAGGCGGTAGCGGTTGAAGTCGTCGGGCGGTCCGGGCTGGACGTAGGCGTCGGCCATCGCCAGGTAGGCCGGGATATCGCGCCAGGCGGTCGGCCCGAGCTCGATCACCCCGTCGCCGAGGGCGCGGAAGGCGCGCGGGTCGGGTCCGCCGAATTCCGAGTGTCCGAGGCGGACGAGGCGCACCCGCCGGCCGCGGCGCTGCAACAGCTTGACCGCCAGGTAGAGGCTCAGCATCTCGTGCTGGTTGGCGTAGTGGATCGTCCCGTGGTAGACAAGGACGAAATCGTCGGCGCTGAGGCCAAGGCGCTCGCGCGGATAGGGCTCGAGGTCTGGGTGGAAGCGGTCGAGGTCGATCCCGGGGCGGGCGAGCGCGTGCGGTCGCCCCGCCCGGTTGAACTCGTTGAGCGCCTCGGTGATCACGGTGATCCCGGCGGCGCCGTCGAGGAACTCGCGGTGGTGGGTGGGATGGATCAGGTCGGGTGGGGCGAGGCTGTCCTGCTGGCGCAGCGGCAGCCGCTGCAGTTCGGCCAAGGAGCGACCGGTGGCCGATTCGATCAGCAGCTCCTCGTTGTCCTCGAGGTGGATGACGTAGGGGACCCCCAGTCGGCGCACCGCCTCCATCGTCATCCGCCGCACCGGCTCGCGCGGCGTCCAGCCGACCACGATCGTCTCCTTTGGATCGCGGCGCATCTCCTCCAGCTTGCCGCCGAGGTCGTCGTGGGAGATGCACTCGAAGCGCGGCTCGCCGACCGACAGCGCGCGCGCAGGGTCTCCCCTGCCGGCCACGGTCACCTCCCAGCCGAGGTCGGTCAGCTCGTTGCCGAAGTGATAGGCCTGGATGCCGCTGTTGACGTCGAACGGCCCGAAGTAGACGTAGAGGACCCGCATCGCCTAGCGCTTGCCGAGGGGCGCGGTCGCGCGGTAGACCCGTTCGCGCCAGCTGACTGGCACGTAGTCGGCGAGCTGCTGGGCGAAGCCGGGGTTGAAGTAGGGATCGCCACGCATCAGCTCGTCATACCAGCAATCGACGAAGAGGGCGCGATCGACGGCGTCGCCGGCGACGCGCTTCCCGGCGGGAGTGCGGTGGTTGACGAGGCGCGGACGCGGCGCGTAGACGGACTTCAGCCCCCGCCGCGCCAGCCGTTGACAGAGGTCGAAGTCCTCGTACTCGCAGCCGTAGAACTCGTTGAAGCCACCCTCGGCCTCGAAATCCTTCCGGCGCACCAGCAGGCACTCCGCCCCGAGTGCAGAGACCTCGCGGGCGCAGGGGAGCGAACCGTAGTAGCCGTCGCCGTCTCCGGGGAAGCCGGTCAGCATCGGGCCGGCCGGGTCGCGCAGTCCGATCGCCACCCCGGCCTGGTCGACCAGGCCGTCGGGACGCACGAGCAGGGGGCCGACGGCGCCGACCCGCGGCAGGCCGGCATGGAGGAGGAGCCGCTCGATCCAGTCGGGCTCGACCACCTCGACGTCTTCGTCGAGGAAGAGCAGGTACTCGCCGCCGGCCGCGGCGGCGGCGAGGTTGTTGGCGCGCCCACGGCGGAAGGCGCCCGCCTCGCCCGCCAGCCAGGTGGCACGGTCGGGGAGCCAGGTCGGAGCGTCACCGCCGCGACCGACGACGATCGCCTCGAAGTCGGGGTGGGAGGTCAGCGCGAAAAGCGAGTCGAGGCAGCGCCTCAGTCCACCCTCGCCGCCGCCCGACGCGACCACGACGCTGACCTCGGCGTGGGGCGCGGCGCCGTTGGGTGACGCCAGCACCGCTCGGTGCGGGATCGCCGGGTGGGGGACGGCCCTGGCCTCGACGCCGAGCCGCTCGAGGTGCTCGCTCACAGCCCGCGCCTGCAGCTCGGCCACGTCGTCCTTCTGGTCGGTGCCGGCGGCGATGCTGCCCGGGATCGCCCGCCAGTGGTAGAGGGTCTGCGGGATGTGGTGGATGCGCTCGCTGCGCTCGGACACCCGCAGGAAGAACTCGAAGTCCTGGATCGTGTTGAAGCCGGAGTCGAAGCCCCCGGCCGCCTCGGCGAGCGAGCGCCGCACGACCAGCAGGTGGCCGATGTACATCGCGCCGAGCAGGTAGACCGGCGACCAGTCGGGCTTGAGGAAGGGGTCGGCGCGGACCCCGTGCGCGGTCAGCTTGTCGGAGTCGGAGTAGACGACGTCGAGCGAGGGATCGGCGGTGAGCGCCTGGGCCACGCGCAGCAGGGCGTCGGCGGTGAGCGTGTCGTCGTGGTCGAGGAAGCCGACGAACTCGCCCTCGCACATCGCCAGCGCGGCGTTGGTCGCGGCCGAGATGCCGCGGTTCTCGCGCGCCGGCTGGAACTTGATCCGCGGGTCGCGGCCGGCGTAGCGCTGGAGCACCGCGGTTAGCTCTGGCTGGCCGGAGCCGTCGTCGACGATGCACAGCTCCCAGGCTGGGTAGTGCTGGGCGCGCACTGACTCGATCGCCTGGCGCAGATAGCGCAGGTCGGAGCGGTAGGTCGGCATCGCCAGCGAGATCAGCGGGCGCGACGGCAGAGCCTCGACTTCCTGCAGCGCCGCTTCGCGGCGGGCCCTTGGCCGGTTGAGGTGCAGCCCGCGCAGGCGGCGAGCCACGTCGCGCAGGCGGCGCAGAAAGGCGAAGAGGCGCGGCGGCAGGATCGATTTGAGCGAGCGGGCGTCTCTCGGCATTGCTCAGCCCCGCAGCTTTGCCAGCACGGTCCGCGCGGCCCGGACCGGCCTGGTAAGGCGCCAGCTGAGCGAGGTCTCATACGTCTGGGCGACTTCGATCATCTCCTGTTCGAGCTCGCCGATGCGGAAGGCGCGGCGGCTGAGCTCGCGGTGGAACTCCTCCCGCTGCGTATCGAGCTCCGCCCGGTGCCTGGCCTCGATCTCGTTCAACTCGTCGCTGGTCTGCGCCCCGGGGCTCATCAGCGGACTATCGTAGAGCCACGCTAGGGTTGCAGCCGCGCAATGGAGGCCCTGAAGGGACTTATCCTCTCCGGCGGCGCGGGCACGCGCCTGCGCCCCATCACCCACACCTCGGCGAAGCAGCTCGTGCCGGTGGCCAACAAGCCCGTGCTCTTCTACGGGATCGAGGCTCTCGTCGACGCGGGGGTGAAGGAGATCGGGATCATCATCGCGCCGGAGACCGGCGAGGAGATCCGCGAGGCGGTCGGCGACGGCTCGCGGTTCGGCGCCGAGATCACCTACATCGTCCAGGACGAGCCGGCGGGACTGGCCCATGCCGTGCTCACCGCCGAGGAGTTCCTCGGCAGCTCGCCCTTCGTCATGTACCTGGGGGACAACCTGTTGGCCGACGGCCTGCGCGGCCTCGTCGCCACCTTCCGCGAGTCCGAGCCCGACGCGCTGATCCTGCTCACGCCGGTCTCCGATCCGGGCTCCTACGGCGTCGCCGAGCTCGACGGCGAGCGGGTCGTTCGCCTGGTCGAGAAGCCCAAAGACCCGCCATCCAACCTCGCCCTGGTCGGCGTCTACCTCTTCCAGCCGGCGATCTTCGACGCCGCCCGCGCGCTGAAGCCCTCCTGGCGCGGCGAGCTGGAGATCACCGAGGCGATCCAGAGCCTGATCGAGGACGGCCACAGGGTCCACTCCGAGGTGGTCGGCGGCTGGTGGAAGGACACCGGCCGGCTGGCCGACATGCTCGAGGCCAACCGGCTGGTGCTGGAGGAGATCGAGCCGCGGATCGAGGGCGAGGTCGACGAGGACTCCAAGGTCGAGGGGCGGGTGGTGCTCGAGGCGGGCGCGAAGCTGATCGACTCGACCGTGCGCGGCCCGGCCGTGATCGGCGCCGGCGCCCACATCGAGGGCGCCTACGTCGGCCCCTACACCTCGATCGGCGAGGATGTACGCATCTGCCGCTCGGAAATCGAGCACTCGATCGTCCTCGCCGGCTCGGTGGTCGAAGACCTCGGCACCCGCATGGAGGCCAGCCTGCTCGGTCGCGAAGTCAAGCTGACCCGCAGTGACGGCATGCCCAAGACGCTGCGCATGCTGGTCGGCGACAAGTGCGAGATCAAGATCGTCTAGGCGAGTGGCGCGCGAGCGCTCGCGCGGCCTGGAGTGCGTTCTGGCCCAGTCGCCTGGTGGTCTTCGGCGTTGCGATCTGGATCACGGTTGCCGATCTCCAGCCCAACCAGGTGTCCGAAGCGACCGTTCTCGCGCACCCCTTCGGCGCCTGGCCCGCACACGGCCTCCTCGACCTGATCCTCTCGCCGCTGGCCAAGTGGGACGCCCAGCACTATCTGGCGATCGGCTACGACGGCTACGTCGAAAGCATCGCGGGCCTGCCACTGGCGGAAATGCGCCCCGCCTTCTTCCCGCTCTACCCGGGGGCGGTCCACGTCCTCAGCGGTTTCGGCGCGAGCCCCGGCCTCGTCTTGATCATGGCCTACGCCGTCTCGCTGAGCTGCTTCTTCGGGGCGCTCGCCCTACTCCACCGGCTCACCGTGATCGAACTCGGCGAGGTCTACGCCCGCCCTGTGCTGATGCTGCTCGCCTTCTTCCCGACCGCCTTCTTCTTCGGGATCCCCTACAGCGAGTCGATGTTCCTGTTGCTCGCCGTCGCCGCCTTTCTCGCTGCCCGGACGGGACACTGGGCGATCGCGGGCGTGGTGCTGGCGCTGGCCTCCGCGACCAGGGTCCCCGGGCTCTTGCTGATCGTCCCGGTCGCCCTGCTCTATCTGTACGGACCGCGCGCAGACCGTGAGCCGGGCCCGATCCGCGGGTGGCGACCCAGGTACCGGATTGGGCCGGACGCCGGCTGGCTGTTGCTCGCGCCGCTCGGACTGCTCGCCTTCAGCGCCTACCTGCACTTCGCCCTGGGCGATGCGACGGCATGGGAGCACGCACAGGCGGTGTTCGGTCGTCACACGGTCGACCCGCTGACGGGGATCTGGGCGGCATTGCGTGAGGCGGGCCAGAGCATCGGCCACCTCGTTACGCACCCGGGCCACGACGCCGGCCGTGGCTACCTGAACGTCGCCGAGCTCGGCTTCGTCGCCCTGGCCGTGGCGGGCGGCATCGGCGCCCTGCGGATGTTGCCAGTCGCCTACGGGGCTTGGGTCCTCGTCTCGCTCGTGCCCGTATTCGTCTCCCAGCCACCGGACAATCCCCTCTGGTCGTCACCGCGCTTCGTCGCCGTCCTCTTCCCGATCTTTCTCTGGCTCGCGGTCGTCTGCGAGCGGCGCGGGGCGACGACCAAGGTCGTAGCCATGTTCGCCGCCGGGATGGCGGTCCTCACCGCCCAGTTCGTGCTCTGGTCCTTCGTCGCCTGAGCCGGGCGATTAGCCTGTTCGGCTCGTGAACGCTCAGACCCACGGATCGAGGGCGCGGTGAAGCTGCTCGTCACCGGCGCCGCCGGGATGCTCGGGCGGGATGTGATGCTCGCGGCAGGCAACGCCGGCCACCAGGTGGTCGGCTTCGGCCATGCCGAGCTCGACGTCGCCGACGCCGACGCGGTCGGCGCGAAGATCGCGGCGGAGCGCCCTGACGTCGTCATCAACTGCGCCGCTTGGACCGACGTCGACGGCGCCGAGGAGCACGAGGACGAGGCGACTCTGGTCAATGGGGTCGGTGCCGGGAACGCCGCCGACGCGGCGGCGAGCGTCGGCGCCTCGGTCGTCTACGTCGGCAGCGACTACGTCTTCGACGGCAGCAAGGGCGCGCCCTACGTCGAGACCGACCAGACGGCGCCGCTCTCGGCCTACGGCCGCAGCAAGCTCGCCGGCGAGGAGGCGACGCGGGCGGCGAACAAGCGCCACTTCATCGTCCGCTCGGCCTGGCTCTTCGGCACCGCCGGGCCCAACTTCGTCGAGACGATGCTGCGCCTCGCCACCGACCACGGCGAGGTCCTGGTCGTGCGCGACCAGGTCGGCTCGCCCACCTACACCTGGCACCTCGCCTACGGCGTCGTCCGCCTGATCGAGGGGGTCGAGTTCGGCATTCACCACATGGCCGCCGGGGGCGCCTGCTCCTGGTATGAGTTCGCCCGCGAGATCTTCGAGCAGGCAGGCGTCGAGTGCAAAGTGATGTCGGCGACCACCGAGATGCTCGGCCGCCCGGCCCCTCGTCCCGCCTACTCGGCCCTGGCGAGCCAACGCGAGCACGCGATTGAGCTGCCCTCCTGGCAGGACGGGCTTGCCGGCTACCTCGCCCAGCGCCGCGCCGAGAGCGAGGCGCCGGCATGAGGATCCTCGTCACCGGCGCCGCCGGCTTCATCGGCTCCACCTACGTGCGCCTCGTCGGCGACGAGCACGAGGTGCGGGTGCTCGACAAGCTCACCTACGCAGGCCGTCCCGAGAACCTGCCCGAGGGCGCCGACCTGGTGGTCGGTGGGATCGAGGACCCCGCACTCGTGCGCGAGGCGATGCAGGGCTGCGACGCGGTCGTCAACTTCGCCGCCGAGTCGCACGTCGACCGCTCGATCGACGACCAGGACGCCTTTGCCCGCACCCACGTGATCGGCACCGGTGTGCTGCTCGACGCGGCGCGCGAGCTGGGGATCGAGCGCTACCTGCAGGTCTCCACCGACGAGGTCTACGGCTCGATCGAGTCGGGCTCCTTCACCGAGGCCTCGCCGCTCGACCCGTCCTCGCCCTACTCGGCGACCAAGGCCGCCGGCGACCTGCTCGTCTCCGCCCACTTCCACACCTACGGGATCAACGCCTCGATCGTGCGCGGCTCCAACAACTACGGCCCGCGACAATATCCAGAGAAGTTGATCCCCCTGATGGTGTTGAACGCGATCCACGGGGACTCGCTGCCTGTGTATGGGGATGGGAGGCAGGTGCGCAACTGGCTCTACGTCGAGGACTTCTGCCGCGGCATTCATGCCGTATTGCTCGAGGGCCGCCCCGGCGAGGCCTACAACGTCGGCGGCCCCGACGAGTGCGAGAACATCGAGGTGGTGAAACGGGTGATCGAGCTGACCGGCGCCGCGGAGTCGCAGATCGAATACGTCACCGACCGTCCGGGACACGACCGTCGTTATTCACTCTCCTCGGAGAAGCTGAAGAGCGAGCTCGGCTGGGAGGCACAGGTGCACTTCGCCGAGGGCGTGGAGCGCACCGTGCAGTGGTACCGCGAGAACGAGCAGTGGTGGGGCCCGATCCGCTCCGGCGAGTACCGCGCCTACTACGAGAAGCAGTACGGCAAAGCGCTCGGCTGATGCCGCGGCGTCTGCAGACCAGGCTCGACGGCGTCGTCCTGCTCGAGCCCGAGGTGCATGGCGACGCGCGCGGCTTCATGGTCGAGACCTACAGGCGCGACGCCTGGGGCGAGCTCGGCGTCGAGGTCGAGTTCGTCCAGCACAATCACTCGCGCTCCTCGAAGGGCACCCTGCGCGGCCTGCACTTCCAGACCGAGCCGGGTCAGGCGAAGCTGGTCCGCTGCCCGCGCGGCAGGATCTTCGACGTCGCCGTCGACCTGCGCACCGGCTCGGCCACCTACGGCCAGTGGGAGGGATACGAGCTCGACGACGAGCTCCACCGCCAGCTCTTCGTGCCGGCCGGCTTCGGCCACGGCTTCGCCGTGCTCAGCGACGTCGCCGACGTCTCCTACCTTCTCTCCAGCACCTACGACCCCGCCACCGAGTCCGGCATCGCCTGGGACGACCCCGATATCGGCGTCGAGTGGCCCGTCGATGATCCTCTCCTGAGCGAGCGGGACAAGAGCGCTCCACGCCTCACCGACGTCGTCGAAGCCCTGCCGTTCTGATCCAAGGGCCAGCTACCGTTAGGGGTATGCCCGACGATCCCGAGCTTGATCAGTTCGAGTCGCTTGTCGTCGACGCGATCGACCGGCTGCCCGACGAATTCCAGGAGGTGCTCGCCAAGGTCGCCGTCATCGTCTCCGACCGGGGCGCCGAGGAACACGCCTACGGACAGTACTCCGGGGACGGGGTCGCGCGCGAACGCTATGAGGACCGGATCGTCATCTACCGAGACACCTTGGAACGCGACTTCGGCCACGACCGCGAGTTGCTCGCCCGCCAGGTCGAGCGGACCCTGCGCCACGAGCTGGCCCATCACCTCGGTTGGGATGAGCGAGGGGTGGGGGGCCTTGGCTTGTGAGTTGTCTGGCCATCCTCAGCAGATCGCCGCAAGCGCGTCGTGGAGTGCATGCGAAGAGACGCCGAGGCTGTTGTGGGTCTCGACCTGTTGTCGTAGGGATCTGAGCGCCGCTTCGTCGATGGCGAGGAGCTCTTCCCAAAGGGCCGTTGCGTCTTCCGCCACCCGCGGGTCGCCGAACGGGTCCTGCGCCGCGTGCTCGTAGCGCTCGGGCGTCAACACGGTCGCCGCCGCCCCGCGGGCGCCGAGGGAGCGGGCGACGACGACGCGCCGGCCGAGCGCTGCAGCCTCCAGCGTCGTCGTGCCCTGAGCGACGACGAGCTCGGAGTCAGCGAGACGGCGGAGCGGATCGTCCGGTGCGCTCTCGGTTCGCCATGAGCCGGGTGGCAGGCGCTGCTCGCACAGCGCGACCGCCTGTGGCTTCCAGGGCCCGTCTCCGGCGATCGTCAGGCGGCAGGCTCGGCCGCCAGCGATCCGCTTGCGGGCGAGCTCCACGGCAACGCGCACGATCGCCCTTTTCCCCGGTGCGAGTCGGGTCATCGCCAGGATCTCCCCCGGGTCCCCCGCCGCCGGTCGGAACGGCAGCGATGGAAGGGGCACTGAAGGGGGCAGGATCCGCAGCGACCCTCCGGACAGGCCGTAGGCCGCCGCCACCTTACGTCGGTGCGCCGCTCCTCTGACGAGCACGACCGCGTGCGGCTCCGCCGCCGCCCACTGGACCGCCCGCTGAGCCCTCATCGGGGCGGGCGGGGACAGCCAACGGGTGATCGACTGGGGCGCGTCGTGCATGACCAGCGCGGCGCGTCCACAAGCTTCCACCGCGCGGGAGAAGGCCTCGACTGGTCCCTGTTCCCACTGCACGATCGCGGCGTCGTGCTCGCCGAGCGGCGCCCAGATGTGTCCTTGGGTCCCCGGCTCGCTCCACGAGACCGAAATCGTCTTTATGCCCGCCGCCCGCGCTCGTTCCCCGAGCGGCCCCGGCTGGGCGAATATCGTCGCCCGCCCTCCCTGCTCGACGTGCCGGCTCAGCAGGCGGATCCACTGCCAGGTCGAGCCGCCGGGGACGAGGCTGTGCAGGAGGCAGCAGATCGCAGGCGTCCTCGGCTTGGGCGGACCGCTCATGCGCTGGGATAATCCCAAACTTGAATTCCTTGATCCAATCTGACCGTGGCCCGAACCTGTTGCTCGGCACCGGTGTCGAGATCGGCGACGGGGTGGAGGTCGGAGCGAACGTCATCGTGCACGACGACGTCGTCATCGGCGACGGCGTGCAACTCGATCACGGCGTGGTGATCGGCCGAATGGCAAGGATGAGCCGTGGATCGAACCGTCCGCCGCCGCGGCGGGCGCCGACGACGGTCGGAGCCGAGTCGGTCATCTGTGCTTACGCGATCGTCGAGGCCGGTGTCGAGCTTGGTATGCACAGCCTGATCGGCGATCACGCCGCCATCCGGGAGGGGGCGAAGCTCGGCGCAGACGTCGCGGTCGGTCTCGCCTCCCAGGTCAAGCACGGAGCGGAGATCCACGACCGGGTGCGCATGCAGTCGCACTGCGTGGTCGGCTCCGGGGTCGTGATCGAGGAGGATGCCTTCCTCGGCCCCGGCGTGCACGTCCTGACCGGAAGGATGATGACCAGCGAGGCGCGCCGCCCTCCTCCGCACCTACAACGTGGCTGTCAGATCGGCGCCGGGGCGAGGATCATGCCGGGAGTGGACATCGGCGCCGAGGCAATCGTCGGCGCCGGCGCCGTGGTCACGGGCGACATCCCGGCGGGCACGGTCGTCAGGGGCGTCCCGGCGCGCTAGGACGTCCGGTCGGGCCAGGGTCGGCGAATCGCCGTGACTGCCAGGCTGGCCGTGAGTTTGGCGCCGATCCCGGCATAGACCGCAGTGTTGAGCAGCGGGTTGTGCTCGGGTGCGTCGAAGCGGCGGTAGAAGCGGGCCATGCCACGGTGGAAGGCGATCTCCTGGCGGAAGGCGCGGCGGGCGCCGCTGGAGCCGCCCTTGACGTGCAGGGCCGTGCCGAGCGGCTCGTAGAAGACCCTCCAGCCGGCGTCCCAGAAGCGGTGGCACCAGTCGAGGTCCTCCATGTAGAGCCAGTAGCCCTCGTCGAGCAGACCGACCTCGCGTACCGCCTCCGTCCGGCAGAGCATGAAGGCGCCGTTGACCGCGTCGACCTCGCCCGGCTCGTCGTCGCCGAGATGCGTCGCGCGGTACTGGCTCAGGGCACCAGATGCATTCTTGCCCCGGCCGATGCCGGTGAAGTGCGCCAGCGCCGAGAGCGGGGTGGGGAAGGAACGCTTGCAGGCGTGGTCGAGCTCACCGCTCCCGGTGACGAGCTTGATGCCGACCATGCCGATGCGGTCCTCGCTCCAGAGCCGCCGCAGCGCGGCGTCGAGCGTGCCCGCGTAGACCTCGGTGTCGGGGTTGAGCAGCAGCACCGCCGGGGCCTCGCTCTCGCGCAGCGCCAGGTTGTTGGCGGCGGAGAAGCCGATGTTGGGCTCGCGGATCAACCGCACGTCGGGGAACTCGCGCGCGACCATGTCGGGCGTCGAGTCGGGGCTGCCGCTGTCGACCACGGTGACCGTGGTCCCACCGGCGGCGGGGTGCGCCTCGAGCGATTGCAGGCACTGTCGCAACAGCTCCTCGGCCCCGTGGCTGACCACGATCACCTCCAGTGTGGCCACGGGCACGGCCTCAGGCTCCCCCGTAGTGGCGACGGATCTCCTCCAGGCCGGCAAGGTACCGGGGATCCTCCGATATCCGATTGGCGGCCTCCATCGAGTAGGCGTGCGAGAGTGCGGGAATGGCGAGGGCATCGCGTCCCGTCGTCATCCGCAGCATGATCTCCCAGTCCTCGGCAGTCGAGAAGCGCTCGCTGAATCGGGCCTCCGCGAGG
>JASLJO010000012.1 GCA_030152505.1 Solirubrobacterales bacterium
CCCGAGTTGGAGGAGACGTCCTGCATCGCGCTCCCCCATTCGGCTTCCCAGCCCGCGCTGCCGTCGGCAAGGTGCCAGAACTCCCAGAGTCGGTCGGTGCTCGGCTGCCAGACGACGAGGTGGCGGTCGTTCCCGGCGGCAGGAGCCGCGGTCGCCGGCAGCGGCACGTTGCTCCAGGCGGAGCTCAACGCCGGCACTGTGAACTGGCTGACGAGCCGCACCGGCACGGTGGGTTGATCGGCGGGGACTTCGTAGATCGGCACGCTGTTGGAGGTCGTGCTGATCGAAGGACCCCGTTCGGATTCCAGCTCGCGCTTGACCTCCCGGTAGAGCGCGCCGACGAGTTCGGAGGACGAGGGGTCCAGGGGCGCTGCTTTCGAGAGCGGCGTGTTCCAAAAGCTGGAAGGCGAGAAGAAGCGAAATGGTGCCCCTTCGCCGGATTCGGCCATCGCCAGCTCGGCGCCGGCCGCGCCGGCCGCGATCGCCAGCACACATGCGAAGGCGATCCGTTGGAGGAGGGAGAGCCGCATTCCGGTGTTTCTCGGCACGCTCGCCGCCGGCCTTGATCGCCGCTAGACGCTCAGCAAGGTTCGGACCACATTGGGAGTGCCGAGGCGGCGGTTCCGCGTGCGCACGCGGATCGGCTCCCTGACGATGCCCCTGGCGGCCCGCCAGAGGTCGGGGCCGACTCCGTCGAGGCTGCGCGGGAGCGCGTCGAGGTCGGCAAGCAGCAGCCTCTGGTCGTATCCCATCGAGGCGAGGCGGTCCCCGCCGAGGAAACGCAGATAGCGACGGCACCACTCCCTGCGCACCGGGTTGGCCAGCGTCGTCTTCCACTTCTCCATGGGATCGGAGCTGAGCGCCCGATAGGCCCTGCGGCCGGTCGGGTCGCCCATCCGCCCCTCGATCTCGACCTCGTCGAAGCGCGTCAGGGCGTCCTCGTCGAAGTCGACCTCCAGGTAGCGCATCAGCGCCTGCCAGGTGTCGCGATCGCCGGAGATCGCGTCCTCGAACCTGAGCGCGTGCGAGCGGGTCGGATCGAGCCCTCGGGCCGCGACGAGGCGCGGCAGGCCGACGAACAGGTCGGCCGTCATGAAGGTGGGGCGCCATGGCCCCCACGTCTCGATCATCGAGGCGATCACGCTGAGCGGGTTGCGCCAGAGGAAGACGAACTTGGCTTCGGGGAAGATCCGCATCAGCTCCTCCGCGACCAGGCAGTAGGGCGGGCTCTTGTCGACGAAATGGGTTGCGCCCTCCTCCGCCGCCTTCTCGTACAGCCCCAGCCCGAATTCGCGCACCCCGGCGAGGTAATCGGCTTCGCCGTCTGGCAGGCGGCCGCAGAAGTCCTGCACGGCGGTGGCGAGCAGATCCTGGAAGTACTCGGCGTCGACGCCGCGGTGGCGCAGCGTGTAGGCGTGGGGCAACATGATCCAGGGCTCCGGCGCGGTGGAGACGCCGTCGTGGGCGGCGACGATCCGCTGCAACAGCGTCGAGCCGCTGCGGGAGATCGAGAGGATGAAGATCGGTTTGACGCTCACGTGCGATCCGGAGCCACGATTGCCGTCAGACGCTCCAGGTCGGGAACCGCTCGCCGGTCAGCTCGCGCAGGCGTTGGGCTTCGCCGGCGAAATAGTCCTGCAGCCGGCCGCGCAGGCGATCGTCGGGCTGGGCGCTCCGCAACGGGGGAAAGATCGTCCGTTCCACCGAGTGCCGCATCGTGCGGCGCACTCCCGGTGGCAGCCACCGGAGGCGCGGGATCACGTGCAGCTCGACGAAGCGGGCGAACCAGGGCGGATAGGTGTGGCGGTCGCTGGCCTTAAGAAATTCGTCATCGAACCGAGGCGAGTCGAAGTCCTCGTCGACTCCGAGGAAGCCGAACACCCGCCGCACCGCGGAGCGCCGATCGGTCAGCAGGTCGGCCTGGTCGAGCACCATGAAATTCTCCTCTGGGAACTGGCGCAGGTAGAGCTCGAGCTGGAGGCCGTAGAGGCTGGCGCAGATCGAGGGCGAACGGGGGTCGGAGAGATCGGCGAGAGCCTCGTCCAGGGTGCGCCGCTCGCCCTCGGAGGCGACGAGGTGGTTGTAGTGCGAGATCGTGCGCTCGACCGGATCGCGGACCACGTAGATGAACTTGGCATCCGGGACCTGCTCCCTGATCCTCTCCGGAACGCCCTGCCGCAGGGGGTATTCGCTGTAGGGGGTCGATGCCTCGCCCCGCACGGAGACCGACGCGTCGAACAGCTCTTCGTACTCGTCGAGGTGCCCGATCCGGCGCGGTTCGTGGACCGGGTCCAGGTGGGGAGCGAAGAAGTTGGGCTCCTTGACCGACGACATCTGGATCTGCGGATGCTCACTGAGGTAGTTGTGAAGGCTGGTGGTGCCGGCCTTGGGAGCGCCGATGATGAAGAAGGTTGGAAGTGCCATCGTCAGGAGCCGGAACTATAGGGCCGGACGCTCTTCGATGAGGGACTAGAAAAGTAGTACACAGATACCGGTGGTGCTAGAAAGGTAGTAATCACGTCACCGTCTTACCGGTATGTGTCCATTCACCGTTGCAAGATGTTCACTTCTATTTCTCCCCTGGTTCACATCGCCGCTCCCTGAGGGTTAGACGATTGCTCCCATCCCGCGGAATCGGATGCGGGCAGAACGATTACAGAGATCCAAGGAGGATCCATGTCACGTCTTGGGAGAAGAAAATCGGCCAGGCGGGGCCTTCGTGCCTCGCTCGCGGCCTTTGCCGCCGTCGCGGTTCTCGCGGTTGCCGGCATCGGCGCGAGCGGCGCCTCGGCGGCTGTCAGCTGCAACGGCGGCAACATCATCGGTGAAGGCTCCTCGCTGCAGAAGATCGCACAGCAGAACGTCTGGATCCCCGCATTCCAGAACGAAATCTGCAACTTCGGCACGCTCCCCAAAATCGAATACAAACCCGAAGGCAGCGGCGCCGGGCTGAAATCCTGGGGCGCCGGGGGCGGCCCGATCGATCGCACCCGGGCATTCATCGGCACCGACGACGCGCCGACCGCGGCCCAGATCGCCAACATCAAGGCCTCCGCCGGTGGTGGAAACGTGCTGACGATCCCGGTCGCGCAGACCTCGATCGCCATCGTCGTCAACCCGCCTGAAGGCTGCACGGTGACGCAGATCACCAACAAAGAGCTGGAGCGCGTTTTCCGCGGCGTCGAAAAGAAATGGTCTGAACTCGAAACCGCGTCCGGCAGCTGTGAATCGGCGATCACCCGTGTCGTCCGCTTCGACGGCTCGGGCACGACCTACCAGTTCAAGAACTACCTGAGCCTGTTCAACACCGCGTCGCTCCCGAACATCAACAAGACGTGGAAAGAACTGGAGCCAATCGAAAACGCCGTGACCGGAGCCCCGAACACGAGCTGGCCGGAAACTGGCGAAAAAACGCTGAGTGCTCTCGTCCGCCCGGCTGCCAAAGGCGGCGGCGAAGAGGTCAAAAAAGTGAAAGCCACCGCCGGCTCGATCGGGTACGCCGCTCTGCCGGACGTGCAGTCCAACGGCGGCAGCTTCGTCGAAGTTCAGAACAACGGCAATGTCGGCGCTGAAGAAGCCACCTACGCGAGCCCCGTGCTCGCCGGCCTCGAAGCGGGCAAAGGCATCGCCAACTGCGCGGCGACCAAATACGCCGTGCCGAAAGAAGGACGGACGACGGGCACCGGCCTCGACGTCGACTGGTCGCAGGTGTTCGGCGCCGAAGCATCGATCGGCGGCACCGCCTACCCGCTGTGCACGCTGACCTACGACCTGGCGTTCCATGGCTACAAAGCCGCCGGGTACAAATTCGCGCCGTACCAGACGGTCCGCGATTTCCTCAACGGCTACGTGGTCTTCGGCGGCCAGACGGCGCTGACGACCTCTGAAACCAAC
>JASLJO010000014.1 GCA_030152505.1 Solirubrobacterales bacterium
TGGAAGGTCAGTTTCTCGTTGCCCCCTTCGATCCCGGCCTCCTCTGCCGGGCCCCCAGCAACCACTTCGTAGACGAGCCCCCCGAACCTGGTGTCGAGGCCGAGCTTGCGGGCGAGCTGGGGGTAGAGCGGCTGGCTGGAGACGCCGATGTACGGGTACTCGGCCACGCCGTCCCGCTTCAGCTGGGCGACCGAGCGCTGCACGGCGGAGATCGGCACCGCGAAGCCGACCCCGTCGTTGGCCCCCGAGCTGGTCTCGATCTGCTGGTTGATCCCGATCACGCGGGCGCCGGCGTCGAGCAGCGGCCCGCCGGAGTTGCCGGGGTTGATCGAGGCGTCGGTCTGGATCGCGCCCTCGATCTGGAACTGGGTCAGCGACCCGACCGAACGGTCGGTTGCCGAGACGATCCCGACCGAGAGCGACTGCTGCTCGCCGAACGGGCTGCCGATCGCCGCCACCGGCTGGCCGACCGTCAGCTCGCGGTCGTCGCCGAGCTCGAGCGGGTGCAGCTCGAAGCCATCGGGCTTCACCTCCAGCAGGGCGACGTCGGCGAAGGGGTCGAAGCCGAGGATCTTCGCGGGCACGACGTTGCGATCGGGGAACTCGATGTAGACGGCCTTGGCCTCCTTGCGGTCGGTGCCTTCGCCGTCGGTGACGACGTGGGCGTTCGTGACGATTTGCCCTCGGCCGTTGAGCACGAAGCCAGAGCCTTCGGCGGCGCTTTCGTCGAAGATCGAGCGGATCGTGACCACTCCGGGGGAGGCTTCGCGGTAGACCTTGGCCGCATCGAAGCCCTCGCTGGCCGTCTGCACAACCACCTGGGTGGTCGTCTTTGCACCACTCGGCGCCGCCGCGTCGCCGTTGCCGCCGCAACTGGAGAGCAGCCCCAACGCCAACGCCAACGGCGCCGTCCACGCGACGACCCGCCTGCTCACGCGGCGACCTTCGCCGCGTCGACCAGCGGCGGCGCGGGAGTCCCCGGTGGGGCGAGAGGCAGATCGAGGGTGAAGGCGGTGAAGCGGCGACTGGAGGAGATCTCGACGCGCCCGTCCATCCGCTGCGCCAGCTCTCTGGCTATCGCCAGCCCGAGACCCGACCCGCCAGCCGAGTCGGCGGTGTAGAAGCGCTCGAAGATGCGTTTGTGCACCCGCTGGGGAATGCCGGTCCCGTCGTCGGAGACGGTCAACTCGGCGCGCTGGTCGACGGAGTAGATGGTCACGGTTACGCTGGTGCCCTCCGGCGTGTGGGTGAGGGCGTTGTCGAGCAGGATACGGATGACCTGACGCACCCTCTCCCGGTCGGCGATCGCGACCACCGGGCGGTCGGGGGCGCGCAGCTCCAGACGCGAGCCGCGCAGGTCGGCGCGCGGGCCGAACTCACGTGCGACCTCGCGCGCCAGCGAGCTCAGGTCGACGTTGGCGAGCTTCATCTCGATACCGCCGGCGTCGAGCTGGGAGAGGTTGAGCAGGTCGGCGGTGAGCTTGGTCAGCCGCTCGATCTGCTGGCGCATCGTGCGCACGAACTCGGCCCGCTCCTCCGGGCTCGGGTCCTCTTCTTCGAGCAGCTCGACAAAGCCACCGAGGCTGAAGATCGGCGTGCGCAGCTCGTGCGAGGCGTTGGCGATGAACTGCTTGCGAGCGCTGTCGAGCTCGGCGAGGCGGCGCTGCATTTCGTTGAACGTGCGCGCCAGCTGGCTCAGTAGACCGAAGGATTCGATCGGGATACGGGCGGCGAAGTCGCCGTCGGCGACGGCGCGCGCCGCATCCTCGATCCGTTTGATCCGCAGCGCCGCGTCCCGGGCCGAGTAGATGCCGACGCCAAGCGCCATCAAGAGCGCGATGAGAGAGCCGACCAGGATTGGGCCCGCGACGGCGTCATGGCCTTCGATCACGACGACCCAGAGGTAAATGATCAGCGCCGTCCCAGCTCCGATCGACAGCGCCGCGGTGGCGATCCTGCTGCCTAGCGGGGTGAAACGGAGCAGCTTCATTCGCGGAAGCGGTAGCCGACGCCGCGCACGGTGAACAGGTACTCCGGTTGCTTGGGGTCGGCCTCGATCTTTTCCCTCAGGTGACGGATGTGGACGTCGACGGTGCGCGGGTCGCGGTAGTCGGAATCGCCCCAGACGTGCTCGAGCAGCGTCTCGCGGCTGAGCACCTTGCCCGGGGAGCGGGCGAGCGCGCTGAGGATCTCGAACTCGACGTAGGTGGCGGCGACCTCCTTGCCGCGCAGGGTGACTGAGCGCCGCTCCGGATCGATCCTCAGCTCGCCGTGCTCGATCGGCTCTTCGTCGGGTGCCTCGACCGCCATCCGCGAGCGGCGCAGGGCGGCCTTGACGCGGCTGCGGAACTCCCGCATCGAGAAGGGCTTGGTGATGTAGTCATCGGCGCCGACCTCCAGCCCGGCGACCTTGTCGGTCTCCGAGCCCTTCGCGGTCAGCATGATGATCGGCACCTGGCTGTTGCGACGCAGCTGCCGGCAGACCTCCACTCCGTCGAGCTTGGGCAGCATCAGGTCGAGGACGACGAGATCGAAGCGGGCCTCGGCGAAGCGCTCCAGGGCCTCGCGCCCATCGAGGGCGGAGGTGACGTGGTAGCCGTCCTTGCGCAGCGGGTAGCTGAGCAGGGTCTGCACCGACTGCTCGTCGTCGACGAGCAGAATCCGGGTGGATCCGTTGGGCATGTACAAAGGGTAATCTGCGGACGCTGCGAACAAGCTTGGACGTATGTGCTACTACCAAGAACTAAGGTTCCCAGGTGGCCGGTCGATATGAGCCACGTGGAGCAGCAACAGCTGAAGAACCTCGTCGAGAGTGGCAGTTACCGGCCCGTGCCCGAGCTGGTGGCCGAGGCGATGCTGAGCCGCCGCAGCGTGCGTGCATTGCTGACCGGCAGCCCGTCGTTCAGCCCAACTGGTCGAATCCACTCGGCGGCAGAGTCCCGCCCCCAGGCAGCCTGATCTCGACCCCCTCACCGCTGAGGACGTCACCGATCCGGCTCAGCCGCGTTCCCTGTGCTTGCAGGGCGGCGACCGCATCGGCGAGCCGCGCCTCGGGTAGAGCGGCGAGCAGCTCGTAGTCTTCGCCACCGGACGCGGCCAGCTCGAGCGACTCGCGCCCGGCGCCGGCGGCGACTTCGGCGACGCCCGGCTGAATCGGCAGCGCGCCTGCATCGATGCGTAGGGCGACACCGCTCGCCCGGGCGATGTGTCCGGCATCGCCGCCCAGTCCGTCGCTGAGATCGATCATCGCGGTGGCGCCGCTCGCCGCGAGCGCCCGTCCCGCCGCCAACCGTGGCTGCGGCTCGAGCTGCCGCGCCGCCAGCGACGTGCCGGTGCTGCGGTGTCCATATGGACCTCTCTCCACCGGCACGTCCCGAGTGGCTTCGAGGAGTAGCAAACCCGCCGCTGCGCCGCCGAGCTCACCGGTCACCACGAGCACGTCGCCCGGGTGGGCACCGGAGCGCGTGACGAAGTCGCCGGCGCTCGCCGCGTGTCCGACCACGGTCATTGCCAAGGCCAGCGCCGGGGCGCGAGCGACGTCGCCGCCGGCGAGCGTCGTGCCGGTCTCAGCCGCGAGCGCCATCATCCCGTCGAGCAGCTCCAGGCAGCCGTCTTCGTCGAGATCGTCCGGGATGCCGAGCACGACGTACGCCTCGCCCGGCTCAGCGCCCATCGCCGCCAGGTCGGAGAGGGCGACAGCCAGCGCCTTGCGACCGATCAGCCCGAGACTGCTCCACTCGCGCCTGAAGTGGACGCCGTCGATCAACGCGTCGACCGAGGTGGCGGTGGCGCCGTCGGGCACGACGATCGCCGCGTCGTCGCCGCTGCCGAGCTGAACCCGGGGCGCGGCGGCCGGCAGCCTTCGCCTGATCGCCTCGAGCAGCTCGAACTCGCCCATGCAGCCATTCTCGCGGCTTGCGGGTATGTGGGTGGCAGCCCCCGCTCGGACTAAGGTGCGACAAAGCGTGGCAGAGGACCAACCACTCCTGCACAAAATCGGCGACGCCGGCGCCCGCTTCGGCACGCGACCGCCGCGCAGCAAGCGGGTCCGCCTGGCGATCCAGCTCGGCATCGCGATCCTCATCTTCGGCTTCCTCGTCCTCACGGTCGTCCAACAGTGGTCGGAGATCAAGGACGAAGGCGTCCACTTCCACGTCGTCTGGCTGATCCCGGCACTGATCGGGCTGTCGCTCTTCTATGTGATGAGCGCTTTCGGCTGGGACCTGATCCTGCGCTTCCTCGGCTACCGAATCGGGGTCGGGCGTGCGCAGGTTGCCTGGGGTCAGCCGTTGCTGGCCCGCTACGTCCCGGGCAGCGTGCTCTACGTCCTGGGCCGGGTGCTGCTCTCCGAGCGCGCCGGCGTCCCTCGGCGGCTGACGATCGCCAGCATCGTCTACGAGCAGGCGATCTCGGCGACCTCCGGGGTGGCCTTCGCCGCCTACTTCATCATCAGCCACCCCGACCTTCAGGGTCAGCCGCTGCGCTGGGCAGTGCTGCTGGTGATCCCGGCGGCGGTCGTCATCCTCCACCCACGCGTATTCGGCCCGCTCGCCAACCGGGTCCTGCGCGCCTTCGGCCGCGAGCCCCTGCCGGGAGTCATCCCGCTGCACGGGGTGCTGACCATGATCGTCTTCTACACCGTCGTCTGGGGGGTGGTCTCGGTGGGGATCTACGGCGTGGCGCGCTCCGTCACCGACATTCCCCTCAGCGAAGTGCTCACGGTTGGCTCGGCGCAGGCGGTCGGCTACGTGGCCGCGCTTGTAACCCTCGTCGCCCCGGCCGGGCTCGGTATCCGCGACGCCGCCTTCGCCTGGGCGGTGAAGAGCGCCGTCCCCGGCAACGTCTTCGCGGTCGGCTCCTTGATCGCGATCGCGGTGCGGGGCGTGATGACCGTGGTCGAGCTTGCCTACGTCGGCCTGGTCACGGCGCTGGGGCGGCGCGAGGGGTGGTCGATCCCGACCGGGGTGCTTCATGCGTCGCCGGAGGAGGAAGCTGAGGGGCCGCCGGGTCGCAGCGAGACGCCGATTCACACGCCGGAGATCCTTTGAGATCCAGGGAGAGGGTGGGGTGTCTCCCACCCCGACTCGCTCGCTCTGAGTATCCGCCGGTTCGGGAGACACCCACCCTCTCCTGTCGAGGCGACTACAGCGGCATCCGCGCCGGAAGCTGGTACGCGGTCAGGGCGATCGTCAAAAGCTGCAAGGGACGGTCTCTGGAGAGGGCCACCAGGGGTAGGGCCCAGATCAGGTACCAGGGGAGGAGCCAGGCGGTTGCCAGGAGGAGAGCGAAGCTTGCCCAGGCGGCGCAGCGGAGCCAGTCCCTTCCGCGCCAGGTTTTGAGCAGGAGGTAGAGGAAGGCGAGGGCGAAGAGGGCGAAGGCGGCGATGCGGACTGCGGTGGGGTCGAGGCCGGTCAGGCGGGCGAAGGTGATCGGAACGCTCATGTGGGTCGTGCGGTGCTGGTTCTCACCTGCCAGTCCGATGGCATCGAGCCAGCTCCAGCCAAACGCCGCGCATGCGGCACCCCCCACCACGAGCGCCGCCAGCACAAAACCGCCGACGGGCCGAAAAGGGGAGCCCGGCTCCCCTTTTCGGCCCGTCGGCGGTTTTGTGCTGGCGGCGCTCGTGGTGGGGGGTGCCGCATGCGCGGCGTTTGGCTGGAGCTGGCTCGATGCCATCG